>USMB01000004.1 GCA_900555615.1 uncultured Clostridium sp.
AAATGTAACAAGAAAAGTTGGCAAAGAAAGACTTTAAGTAAGTAAAAAATTACAAGTTGTAGGTGATAACTTAGTACAAATCTTATGTACTAGGTTATTTTTTTTTATTTTTTATAAAAAGGGTTTGGGATTTGATATATGCTCACTGTATAATGATTAAAAATAAGGAGGAAAAAACATGGAAAAATTGGACGAAGGATTTTTTGATCAATATACAGATGATTTTGCAGATTATTTTGAAAATCAAAGGGTAATGAGAATAATGTTAGGATCTGAATATAAAAAAATAAACAAAGCTATTTGTGAAATCAAAAATAAATATCCTAATGTAGTAACTTTATTAGAAGATGGAGAGAAAACTAAATTAAATGATGAAGAAGAAAATGCAATTATAGAAATACTAAAGTTACAAGAAGAAATTAATATGATTGAGTTAAAAGAATCTTTTAAATTAGGATTTAAAGAAGCTTACATATATTTTGAATCTATGGATATGTTGAAAATATAGAAGGAGGATACAATGGGAGAGAGAATAAAATGTAAAAAATGCGGAGATATATTACAAAGCAAATACAGACATGATTTTCAAATGTGCAAGTGTGGATCTTGTTATATAGATGGAGGAGATGATTATTGCAGAGTAGGAGGAGAAAAAGAAGATATAGAATGGATTGATAGAAACGATAAAAAACAGTTTAAGTATTTATTTGATTATTGTGAAGAAATACTTAATAAGAAAATATATTTTATATCTGATACTCATTTTAATCATAAAAACATAATAAAGTATTGTAGTAGACCTTTTAAAGATGTTGAAGAAATGAATAAAGTTTTAATTGAAAACTGGAATAATACAGTTACTGACTTTGACACTATTTTTCATTTAGGAGATGTAGCATTAACAAATGAAAGTGAAATGAAAGAAATAGTACCTAAATTAAAAGGAAAAAAGATTTTAATAAAAGGAAATCACGATAAAAAATCTAAAGAATTTTTTAGAAGTGTAGGATTTGAAATAATACCTGATAATCCTTTAAAACTAGATACAGAAAAACTAATATTATCTCATAAACCACTTGCAGATACGGAAATTCCTGAAGGATATATAAATATACATGGACATATTCATAATAATCCATTACACAAAATAAATCCTACTACAAACGAAATGGAATATCCTGAAGAATTATATTCTGAAAAATTACACATAAATGTTTCTGTTGATGTTATTAATTTTAAGCCTATTAGTATAGAAGGAGTGTTTAAGAAAATAGAGGAGAAAAATTATGGCATATAGTGATTATGGTGCATATATTTGGAAAAACGGAAAGAATATTACAAATGAATGTGCAGATGTATCTTGTAAAATAATAGAAGGAAAATTCGTTTTTAAGAATTGGTATGACAATTTAGTTGATGAAGTAAATAAAAACGAAAATGAAAAGGAAAAAACAATTAGTGGACATGCATTAATTAATCTAGAAAAATTCTGTATTTCTTTTTATAAAACATATAATCCAATATTATATTATCCAAATGGAGAATATAAAGAAGTAGATATAAGAAAAAAATTTGATTATAGTATGAGAAAAGAGCAATTATATATTCGAGGATATGAATTAGGATATCATACAGGATTTTATTTTTATGAAATAGATTATAAAGAAGATAAGTATTGTGTAGTTATAGGAAATGCAATAGGTAAAGGTTGGGATACTACACCTGCATCTAAATATATTTTAAAACACTTAGTTTTGTTTGAAAGAGAAGATGGTAGTAGTATATATAGAATTGAAACTAAAAGAGATATAGATTCGGATATAGTTTTTAATAAATTAGATAGGTTAGAAGATATAAATGTTGAGAAATATTGGTTAAAAGAATACAAGAAACAACTATGTAAAGATTTATTTAAATTAAGATTTAAAAAATTAGCTTGGAATTTGAATGAAATATTAGAGCATAAAGAAAGAATTAAATGGTTAAAATAAAAAAGTTTAACAAAAATAGTAACAAAAAAAGTACACACAAAAAAGAGTACAAAAAAAAGACCACCTTGAAAAGCTAAAAATAGGTGGTATAATATGTATAATGAAATACTTGTAGAGATGCAGAGAAAAACTTTGTATCTCTTTTCTTTTTGGGTTTGGAAAACCCGATATTTGTAAAGTATAATATAAATGAAAGAAGGTAGAAAACAATGATTTTTGGAAAATATGGGCAGATGATTTTAAGTAATATGGAGAAAAATTATCCATACAGAAAACAAGAATTAGAATTAACAGGAGAACTAAACACGAAAATATATGAAAGAGAACAATATATTTTAAAATTAAAAGAAAAATTAGAAAACGAAATAAAAACAGAATATAAAGAACCTAAGACAAGTGAAATGTATGTTATAGCGAAATATCAACAAATGATTGATGGTTTAGTTGATGAAATTCTAATGAAGGAAGTTTTAGTAAAAATATAAGAGGAGAGTTAGTAAAACATAAAATTACTAGCTCTTTTTTGTATAAGGAAGGAGAGAAAATATGCTTAATATATGGGTTGGTAATTTAGGAAAATATAATGAAGGAGAATTAAAAGGAGGATGGCTTGAATTACCAAAAGAAAAAGAAGAGATTGATAAATTTTTAAAAGAAGTAGTTGGACTTAATGATGAATATGAAGAATATATGATAAATGATTTTGAAACAGATTTACCATATAAAGTTAATGAATATGAAAGCATAAAGATGCTTAATTTATTAGCAAAAGTATCAGAAAATATTTATAATATGGAAGCAATAGAAGGATATGCAAATTCAGAAGGAGATTTAAGCATTGAAGAATTAATGAATATAATTATTCAAGAAGATGAGCTACCTTATTATTCTTATCAAATAGATAGTTGGACTATGTCAGCAGAAGAAAAATACGGATATAGATTTGCTGAAGATACAGGTTTATTAGATGTATTACAACAACATGGAATTGAAGGATATTTTGATTTTGAGAGTTATGGTAGAGATGCTGAAATGAGTGGATATGTTGAATTATTAGATGACGGTTATATAGATAAAAGTGAAAGTATAGATTTAAATAAATATTCACTACAAGAAATAATAGAAATGTACGATATGGAAGAAGAAACAGAAAAAAAGTTAAAAGTTATATACAAACAAGTAGGAAAAGATCCAATAGTAATGGAAATTGATGATACATTAGAAGCTAAGCAAAAGCTAGTTGGAGGCTTAATTGAAGTAGTACCTTATAAAGAAGATTTATTATTAGTTTGTAATGAAGAAGGAAAGATTCTCAATCAAAAACCAAATCTTGACTTTGGATATGATTATATTGCAGGAAATTGTTTTGTTGTAGGAGATGACTTTGAAAATGCAGGTTTCAAATCTGTTAGTGAAGAACAAATAGAAGAAATAAAACAAGATTTGAAAAATAGAAGTATTGAAGTTGTTGAAATAGAAGAAGTTGAAGAAGATGATATGGAATTTTAAGATTTTTTTAAAAGGGTTTGGATATATAAAAACACCATAGTATAATCTTATACAGGAGGTAAAGACTATGGAAGAAGAAACAATATTAGAATCTATTTTCTTTGACAGAGAACAAAGAGTACTTGCAAATGTTTCTGATGAAGAAAGAAATGTAATTTTAGAAATAAAACGAGATGGAAATGAAGATAAATTAAGAAAATTAATAGAGCAAGTTAAAGAAGATAGACTAAGAAATAAAATAGAAGAAATGCTTGATTATGCACTTGAAGATGTTTCAAAAAGATATTGTGCCAGTTTAGAAAAATATTACAAGCAAGGCTTCAAAGATGGAGTTAATTTAATAGTAGAATGTGTAAGTTAAGGGTTAGAGTAATATCTATCCCTTTTTTATACAAAGGAGGGGTGAGTTGAAAAATATAAGATTATTCATAGAAAGTAATAAACTAGATATGTTAAAAGCCTTTTCGGATGATAGTTATTTATATAATTATATTGTAAATAATTATTCTGAATTACCTGAAGATAATATATTTAGAAATCCAACAATATTAAAAAGAATAAATGATATGATTTATTTTTCAAAAACAGGAATAACTGAAGATGATGAATTTGTATGGAAAGAAACCAGTCAAGATTTAAAAAATAAAAATATATCATATTATGCAGTAGTTTTAGATCCTAATAATGGATCTTTTTTTATATACAATAATTTAAAAGATAAAATACCATATATAGAAATAGACAAAAATACAGATTTATTTGAAGCCATAAATAAAATAGAAAAATTTAATAAAGAATTAGAATATGAGGAAGAAATGGAGATGTAAAGTTGAATAGTATTAATGAAATAAGATCAAAATTTGTAGTTGATAAAGTACCTGAAAAAAACAGAAGGGAAGAAAATAAAAATATAACTAATATAGAAATAAGCAAGTTGGTTGCCTTTAGAAAAGGGCAACCTTTTTCAATGTATGATAAAAATAAAAAAGAAGAAATGAAAGAAAGCATAAAAGAAAATGGAATTTTAGTGCCTATTATAGTTAGAAAATTAGAAAACGATAAATATGAAATTATATCAGGACATAATAGAGTAGAATGTGCAAAAGAGATAGGATTTTCCACAATTCCATCTCAAATTGTGGATTGTGATGATGAAAAAGCAACATTAATAATGTTGGATACAAACTTAAACAATAGAGAAAAAATACTACCTGTTGAAAAAGGCTATGCCTATAAACAAAGAAACAACATCATAAAAAATAGGCAAAACACTAGTAATATGAACGAATTTTACGATAATTCCACCGAGTGGAATGAAGAAGGAAAATCACAAATTTATAACTATATAAGACTAACGGAACTAATTAAGCCTTTACAGAAAAAAGTAAATATAGAGCAAATACCTATAAAAGCAGGAGTAGAAATATCCTACTTAAATAAAGAAGAACAAGAAATTGTTAATCAAGTTATTGAAGATGAACAAATAAAAATAACTGTTGCACAAGCACAGAAAGTTAGATTAAAGAAAAACAATATTAGTTATGAAACCTTGCTTAAAATTATAAAAAATGAGAAAGTTAAAGTAGAAAAATTTACAGGAAAAATAGAAAAAAGAGCAATGAAAATCTACAAAGATAGATTTAAAAACGATAAAGAATTTACAGATTTGATAATCAAATTACTAGATGAATACTTTAGTAGCGAAGCGATAAGTTAAGCAAGATTCCTATTTGTAAGTACAAATAGAACGAAAAGTATAACTTTTCTTATTTAAGGGGAGGTGTCCCCAAACCCTTCATAAAAATTTTTAGGTGGAGAGGAGAGTAATTGAGAAAAACTGAAAGAATTGAAATTAGATTAACTCCTGAAGAAAAAACAAAGATTATAAACAATAGTGTAGAAGCTAAAACAACAATTTCAGAGTATCTAATTAAAAGTGCTACTAAAAAAGAAATTGTAGTTATCAATGATCTTGATAAATTAGTAATTCAATTAAGAAAGCTAGGAAATAATGTAAATCAATTAACAAAACTAGCAAATGGAAGAGTTATAACTTGTGTTGAATTGGAAGGAGTAAAAAAGGAGTTAAGTAAAATATGGCAATCATTAAATTCATTAATAACAAGGTCGGATTAAAGAGAACCTTAAATTATATTTGCAAAAAAGAAAAAACTAATAATAAGTTTATTTCAGGAAAAGATTGCATGGCAGAAAATGCTTATGAAGAAATGATGGCTATAAAAAATATGTATGGTAAGACAAAAGGTAGAGAAAAATTGCATTTTGTTCAAGCATTTAGTCCAAATGATGAGCTGAGTTATGAAACAGCACATGAAATAGCAATGAAAATAGCAGAAAAATATTTTAAAGGTTATCAAGTTGTTGTAGTAACTCATCAAGATAAGGAACACATACATTCACACTTTGTTGTGAATACGGTAAATTTTGAAACAGGTAAAAAGATACAATTTTCTAATAAAGAACTAGAAAGCTTAAAAGCATATTCTAATAAGTTATGCCTAGAGCAAGGATTATCTATAACAAGAGAAAAATCAAATATAGATGATATAAGAATTAACGAATATAAAGCAAAACAAAAGGGGATTAGTTGGAAAGAAAAGTTAGAAAAAAGTATTGATATTGCTATGGAAAAATCAAATAATAAATTTGAATTTTTTAAAGTGATGAACGAGATGGGATATAAAGTTACATGGACTAAAGAAAGAAAAAATATTACATATACAACTTCAGAAGGTTATAAATGCAGAGATAGAAAATTGCATAATGAAAAGTATTTAAAAGAAAATATGGAAGCATATTTTAAAGAAAAATATAAAGCAAAAATTAAAGGTGTAAAAAAATACGAAAGGCATACTCAATATAGGAGTATGTCTTTATCTTTGGCTGAATTAATCAAACAGTTTCAAAGAAAAGAACATGAAAATGATATTACACATCATTATGAATTAAATGAAAGTGCTAAAAAACAATATGCAATGGAAATGCATTATAGCTTAGAAGAAATAGAAGATATGGAAATGTAGGAGGTGGTAGTAATTGAAAAGCAGAATATGTATGTTCTTATAATAGAAAATGAAAAAAATCCTGAATTAAAAAGAATTCCAAACAGACTTGAAACATTAAGAAAAATTGTAGGTAATGAATATATAGATGTTATTAAATATAAAGATGTTTTAATAGTTTTTGATGAGGAAGCTTATAAAAAATTACTACCAATAAACAGAACTCTTGATGGTTTAAATATAAGGGGAACTTTTATTGTTACAGGTAATGATAAGAAAAATCAGGATTTTAAAGATTTAACCAAAGAGCAAATAGAAGAATATACTAAAAAATTTCAATTAGAACAAGAAAATCAAATGGAAGAAGGAGAAGAATTAGAATGAGAAAAAGAAAAATCGGAATAATAGCTTTTTTATCTATATTAAATATTCCTGTTAGTATTGTTTTTAGTACAATAATTCATTCAAAACTTTCTAATATAGAATTTTCGCAAATAGTAGTAGATAAACAGATTTTACTGTTATTTTTTCTTATCTATATGCTAATTGAAACAACAATTATAATTCTTTTCGGATTTGGAAGTAAAAATGTTTTTGAAAGTGGAATAGTAAATATAACAGATAAATTAAAGACCCCAGAAGTGATGGGGCAAGGACAACATGGAACAGCAAGATGGCTGAGTAAAAAAGAATTTAAGAAATTTTTTAAATGCAATTTACTATCAAAGGAAAATACAGAAGAATTCAATTCAGGTGGAATTATTGTAGGATACGAAAAAGACAAAAAACAAGAAAGGATTTATTACATTGATGATAATATTCATAGTTTAGTTGTAGGAGCTACAAGAAGTGGTAAAACTAGAAGTATAGTATTACAGACAGTTGGAAACTTAGGATTATCAGGAGAGAGTATGATTATTTCAGATCCTAAAGCTGAAATTTATCATTACACTTCAGAATTTTTGAAAAAGCAAGGTTATAAAATAATAACCTTAGATTTTAAAAATCCAACAAAAAGTACAAGATATAATTTTTTACAACCTGTCATAGATGCAGTAAATAATGGAGATTTTAGAAAAGCTGAAGAGTACACTTGGGATATTACTCAAAGCTTAGTAGGAAATGAAGATACAAAAATGGAAAAAATATGGAGAGATGGAGAAATGTCAGTTATTGCAGGAGCAATCATGAGTGTTGTTTTTGACAATAAAGAGCATCCTGAATATCAAAATTTAACAAATGTGTATTCTTTTATTTCAGAAATGTGTAGAACAGTTGGACAGACAATGCCGATAAATAAATATATTGAAAATTTACCACCTGATCATCCTTCAAGTACAATATTTAATATTGCAAGGATTGCACCTGAAAAAACTAGAGGCTCTTTTTTTACATCTGCTTTAACAACATTAAGATTATTTACAAGTAAAAGCATATATGGAATGACTTGCAAAAGTGATTTTAGTTTAAAACAAGCAGGAGAAGAAAAAACAGTTACTTATATTATTCTTCCTGATGAAAAAACGACTTATTATTCTTTAGCAAGTTTATTTGTTTATCAAAATTATGTATCACTTGTAGAAAGTGCAGATGAACGAGGCGGAGAATTAAAAACAAGAGTAAATTACATATTAGATGAGTTTGGAAATTTTACAACAATACCTGCTTTTAGCAATATGCTTACTGTAGCAGGAGGAAGAAAAATAAGATTTAATTTATTTCTTCAATCTTTTTCACAACTGGATAACAAGTATGGAAAAGAAGTTGCAGAAAATATTAGGGATAATTGTCAAACTTGGATATATTTAAAAACAGCAAGTAATGAAACAGCAAGTATAATTTCAAAAAAATTAGGAACTTATACTACTTCTAGTTATAGCAGATCTAGTAGCTATACAAAATATCAAAGTGGTAGTAATTCAGAATCAATGAACTTAATAAGCAGAGCATTACTGACAGAAGATGAAATTTTAAGAATAGAAAGACCTTATGTTTTAGTTATTCAAGCAGGATTATATCCTATAATAACAAAATTACCTGATATTTCTAAATGGAGATTTAATAAATTGTTTGGAATGGGAAATCAAGAAGAAAATAGGCAACTAAGATTAAAACGAGAACAAGAAAGAGAGCAAAAAGAAATTGAAGATATAAAACTATGGGGAATATGGAATTTATATAGATAGGAGAATTTATGTATGAGAGAAAAGATAAAAGAAAAAATAAAAAAATATACAAGAAAAATAGGAAAAGCAGGACTTGTTATAACAAGTCTTTTATGTTGCACAAGTACTTGTTTTGCAGGAGTGCAAGACAGCAAAATTGCAACAGGTACACAAAATTTAATAACAGATTTAACTAATTGGTTATTAATTTTGGCTCCAACATTAACAATTTTATTAGTGGGATACTATTTATTAAGAAAATCATCTAGTGATGATATGGACGGAAAGAGATGGGACAATAGAATTAAAATAGCAATAATTTGTTGTGTAGGTGTAGTTGTTGCAAGTGGATTAATTAACTTAATCATAGGATATTATAGATAATAGGAGGTACATTTTTTGGAATCAATTTTAACTGGACTAATAACCAGTATAATTGGTGGAGCAGATAATGTTATAAATTCAGCTTTTAATGGCTTAATTGATATGTGTTTTAATTCGGAAAATTATTTAACTACAAACTTTGGAAGTAGTGTAATAAGTTTTTCTAATTTAAAAGCATTAATTTTAAGTTTATCAATTTCTTTGATAGTGTTAAAGTTTTTGAAAAAGGGTTTTGATATGTATGTAATGTGGACTGATGGAGAATCAGATACTCCACCACTTACATACATTGTTTATTTTATAAGAGCAATAGTAGTAGCAGTTAGTTTTTCCGTATTATATGACTGGGTTATTCAAGTTGCTACTTCATTTGGAAATTCAATACTGACTGCGATGAACTTTACCGATAATGTATCTTTAACAACAGCTATTGCAAATATAGCAACAACAGGACTATTTACAGCAATAGTAGCTCTAATAGCAATGATATTGTTATTTGTTTTATACATACAATTTCTTATGAGAAGTTTAGAAATGTTTGTATTAAAATTAGGATTTCCTTTAGCCTGTGTTGGGCTAGTAAATCCTGATGGAGGAGTTTTTAAATCCTATTCAGAGAAATTATTTAAAAGTGTGCTAACAGTTTTAGTGCAAATTATATTATGCAAGATAGCAATAATATTAATTCTAAATGTAAAAATGTTATTTGGTATTGCAGCAATTATAATGGCAATAAAAACTCCTAAATTCATACAAGAGTTTATGCTTGGTGGAGGAACAGGAGGTATTAGTAATGTAATAGTTACTACAAGTAAGACAATGGAATTGTCTAGTCAAATAAAAAGAAAGTTTAGTCAATTAAAGAAAGGATAAGTATGGAAATACTAAATGAAATAATAAGTTTATTGAGAGTTGTAATAATACCACTGGGAGTTACATTCCGAGTGATATTTTGTTTAACAAAGATGATATATGATGAAGATGCTCAAGGGACATATAAAAAGAAAATAAAGAACACCATAGTTTTTGGAATTATTGCAGAATTAATATTTGTAATTTTAGCATTAGTCCAAAATTATTATGGATATACAACTGTACCTGATCATTTCTCAGGAGGTGGCTCAGGAGGTGGTGGTGGTGGAGGTTGGTAAACTCCACAAACATTGAAATGAGGAGGGTTTGAATGAATGAACATGATAATGAATATAAGCTATATATACCAACCAATGTAAAGACTAGATTAGAATTTTTTAAAGGTTATGGAATAAAAGAACTTATATCAACAGTAATAGTTTTAGTCGCTTTACTACCAATTAGTTTTATAGTTTATAAATTAAAAGATAATTTTTTGCTACCAGTTGTAATTGAATTCATAGGAGTTGCAGGAACAATAATAGCAACTACAAAAGATGATAACAACTTATGTGTTGTAAGTCAGATAAAATACATGATTGAGTTTAGTAAAATTCAAAAACAATATAGATATAAATATTACAATAAATGGAGGGATGATATTGTTTAGTCTATTTAAGAAAAAGGATAAAGAAAAAACTTGTAATGAAGAAGTCGGCATATTAGATATTAGAAATAATTATATTTATACACGAGATGGGAATGTAATTGCAGGAATAAAGATATATTCAATAAATACACAACTTTTAACAGATAGAGAAAAAGAAAATTTAATAAATGATTTATCAGCTGAACTATCTTCAGAACAAGAAGATATCAAGTATTTTAATATTGCAAGAGCAGTTGATATTTCTCCGTTGCAAGAATATTTGTCAGAGATAATAGGTACAACCGATAATGCAATTCAAAAAAGATTATTAAAAACACATTTAAAAGAAGTTCAAAGAATGTCTTTAAATGGAGAAATAGTTGAAAGACAAAGCTTTATAATGATTAATTCTAAAAGAACTGATAATTGCGAGAAAGACTTATTAAAGAGGTGTATGGAATTAAGTAATAAATTTGAAAGATGCGATATTAAAACAGAGATATTAGATGAAGCTTCATTAATACAGTTATGTAATAGTTTTTTAAATATGAATTATGCACATAGAGAAGATTCTGATATTGAAGATAGAGTTGTAATGCTGAAATGATTTGTATAATAAAGTGATATAATCTAAACTAGAAACAGTCAATATTTTGACAAAATTAATAAACATTATAGACAGATTTTAAATAATATTGTAAAATAATACGCATAGGAAATGATAATTAGCAGATGTGGTTTTGCCACCATTTTACGAATTTTCGTAGGAAGGGTGGTGATGTTTATGGTTAAAGTGATACTATTTTTTATATTATCCTTAATGTTATCTTTAACATTAAACGTTGCCTTGACAGCAGTTCTGTATAAGAACTGGGTTGATAAGCAACTACATAAATAAAAAAAATAAACCATTCTGCTTAGCCGAGCTAATGGTTTATTAAATCTTTATATCGGCAAAACCACGTTTGTGGATTTGTCATTTCCTATTTTTATTATACTCTAATTATAGTAATAAAGTCAAGAAAACATGAAAAATTTATTTTATAATACCGTAAAAACAAATTAATAGTTATATTAGATTAAAAGATTATCAGTAAAATGATAGTCTTTTTTTGTTGCAAATAAGGAGGGATAGTTTATTTGAAGAAAAAAGAAATTGATGGAATAATGGAAAATAAAACATTACTTAATATTTTAAGTCCAATAGGTGGAATAGAATATAAGAAAAATTATATAAGAGTAGGAGATTATTTAGGAAGAGTATATGTAATAACAAAATATCCTCAAAAAGTAAGAGTAGGATGGCTTGAAAACATTGCAAATATACCAAATACAGTATGTTGCTTAAATATTTCTCCAACAGAAAAAGATACATTAATGCAAAACATAAGCAGGGGAATAAAACAAAATGAATCACAATATGAAGGAATAACAGATGAAATATTAAGACAAAGAACAGAAAGAGAAATACAAGATGCAAGAGATTTAATTGAAAAAGTAGATCTAAACGGAGAAACAGTAGTATATGTAACAATAGCAATAATGGTAATTGCAGAAGATGAAGAAGAATTAAAACAAAGGTCTAAGGCAGTTTTGACAAGGCTTACATCAATGCAAATGAAAGGGCGATTATTAACGAATTTGAGTAAAAACTCATTGAAGTTAATGTCGCCTTTTTCTATTACAGACCCAGTTGTAAAAAGTATTGCAGATAGAAATATGCTAGAGAGTACATGGATTGGAGGGTTACCTTTTTCAAGTTCAGGATTTAATGATGGAAATAAATATTATTTTGCTAGAGATACAAAGGGAGGAATTGTAATACTTGATCCTTGGAAAAGAGGAGGAGATAGAACAAATTCAAATTTTGTAATTATGGGTACAGCAGGAGTCGGAAAATCTACAGTTGCTAAGCACTTAATATTAAATGAATATATGACTAATACTAAAGTAATTTTGATAGATCCTGAAAGAGAAGAAAAAGAAATGGTTGAGAAACTAGGAGAAAAATGGATAGATGTAGGGAGTGGTAAGGGGGGAATAATAAATCCACTACAAATTAAAAAAGTTCCTTTAGATGATGAAGAAACAGATGAAGTTGAATATAAAAGTAAAGGAATGGGAGCAATGGCTCTACATTTTCAGACATTAAGAACATTTTTTAAATTGTTATATCCTGAACTTGATTCAATACATATAGCTCGATTAGAGGAAGTATTAGAAGAATTATATAACAGATTTAATATTGATTGGGATACAGATATTTCAGGAATACCAAATAATAAATTTCCTATTATGACAGATTTATATAATCTTTTAGGAGAGAAAGCAAGTAATGAAATTGATGAGGAAAAACAAAAAATATATGAAACATTAAGAAGTTTATTGAGAGGTATTAGCATTGGTGCTGAAAAAGGCTTATTTAATGGTTATACTTCAATAGATGATAATGCAAGAATTGTATGTTTTGATACTTTTAACTTGCAAAATGCAGATGACAAAGTAAAAAGAGCTCAATACTTTAATATTCTAACTTATTGCTGGGAGATAATGAGTAAAGATAAAGAAGAAAAAACAATGCTAGTTTGTGATGAAGCTTATTTGTTAATTGATCCTAGAGTTCCCGAAACAACAATATTTTTAAGAAATGTAGCAAAGAGATGTAGAAAATATGAAGGAAGTTTAGTTATAATTTCACATTCTATTGTAGATTTTCTTGATGATTCAATAAAAATGTATGGACAAGCTATACTTGATATGGCTACATATAAAATATTGATGGGAACTGATGGAGTAAATTTAGAAGAAACAACAGAGCTATTTAAGTTAAGTGAGGGACAATCAGAGTTTTTATATAAAAAGAAAAGAGGTTTAGCTTTATTTATCATAGGCTCAAACAGAATATTTGTTAGGTTTGATATATTTCCTATCGAGTTTGAGTATTTTGGTAAAGGTGGTGGTAGGTAATGGCTTTAGATCCTGCCACAGCAAAATTAATCGCAAAAGTAGTAATAAGTCAAATAACAGATGAAGAAAAAAGACAAAGATTAATTATAGGAATAATAATAGGAATAGTGGTATTTACATTTATAATAATGATACCACTATTTGCTTTAACATCAACGATAGATAAAATAAAAAGTTTCTTTGGATTTGGAGATGATGGGAAAGCTACAGATAGTTCTTATTATTCATTAGTTGAAATGCACAACACCTATGCTACTACTGTAACTATTGTAGATTTAGAATATAACGGAACATTTCCTATGCCTGTTCAAAATGCAACTGTTACAAGTGAATTTGGAACAAGAATTCATCCTGTAACTGGAAAGCAGAGTTTTCATACAGGAATAGACTTAGCAGGAGATTGGCACTCAAATATTACAGCAGTTGAAAAAGGAACTATTGTATTTGCAGGAGTACAACAAGGCTATGGAAATTGTGTAGAAATAAAACATAGTACTGAGAATGGAACAATTTATTATACCTTCTATGCACATTTGGCTAGGATTGATGTGATAGAAGGACAAGAAATACAGCAAGGGACTGTTGTTGGAATTCAAGGAGGAGATCCTAATCGTGATCCGAATCCTGGATATAGCACAGGTTCACATTTACATTTTGAAATTAGAAAGTCGCAAAAAGGAGATTTTATAAATCCTAGAGAATATTTATTTGGAAACAAGGAGGTTTAATTGGTAATAGATATAAATAATACGGAAAATAAATATAATATAATTTATGCAGATCCTCCATGGCATTATAATACATGGAGAGATGGAATGGGAACAGCAGAAAAACATTATAAGACAATGAAAGTTGAAGAAATAGTTAATATGAAGGATACAATCAAGAATATATCAGAAAAAGATTGTGTCCTTTTCTTATGGGTAACTTTTCCTTGCTTATTAGATGGATTAAAAGTTATGAAAGAATGGGGATTTAAGTACAAAACTTGTGGATTTAATTGGGTAAAAAGAAATAAAGTTAGTGATACATGGTTTTTCGGATTAGGACATTGGACTAGAGCAAATTCAGAACTTTGTTTAATTGGAACAAAGGGAACAATAAAAAGAAAATCAAATAAAGTATCACAAATAATTGACACTCATATAGAAGAACATAGCAAGAAACCAGCAATAGTAAGAGAAAAAATAGTTGAACTTGTAGGAGATATGCCTAGAATAGAATTATTTGCAAGACAAACAGTAGATGGTTGGGATTGTTGGGGAAATGAAGTGTAAATTATAAATTTATAAAATGTTGTCCCAACTATTGCATAATTTGTCCCATAATGATATACTACTAAAAGTAGAAAGGATTGATTGATATGAAAAAGAAGAATGTAATTAATTTAATAAAATATCACATAGATGGAAATGATAAAGAATTTAGAAATGAAGCTTATGAAATTGCAACAGATTTTCAAAATAGTGGGGATGAAGAGTTGGCAAGATATATAATGGCACTATTATCAAATGCCAATACTTTTAGTCCTCAATTCGTTGATGATTATTCAGAATTTTTTGTAAAGATGAACAATCCATCAAATACATTTAAAGTGCCGAAGCAAATAGAATTAGATATAATGGGAATATTAAATGCTGTTAATAAAAAATCTAATGTAAATAAATTTTTATTTGTTGGAGACTCTGGAACAGGAAAGACAGAAGCTGCCAAACAAATTGCAAGAATTTTAGATAGAGAATTATATTCAGTGCAATTTGATAGAATAGTAGATAGTAAACTTGGTCAGACTTCTAAAAATTTGATTCAAGTTTTTGATGATATAAATTGTCTAAAACAACCAGATAAAGTAATTATTTTATTTGATGAAATTGATGCTATTTCATTAGATAGGATTAATTCTAATGATTTAAGAGAAATGGGAAGGGTAACATCTACTTTATTAAAAGAATTTGATAATTTAAATGAAAGAATATTATTGATTGCAACTACAAATTTATATAAACAGTTTGATAAAGCATTATTAAGACGATTTGATTATATTGTTGATTTTAATAGATATAGTAAAGAAGATTTAGAGGAAATAGCGGATACAATAATTACTTCTGAACTTAAAAAATATTCAAATGTTAAACCTGAATATAAAATACTTAATAAAATTTATAATTTGGTAGAAACATTACCATATCCAGGAGATCTTAAAAATATAATAAGGAGTTCAATAGCTTTTAGTGATATGACTATGGAATATGGATATCTGTCAAAAATTTATGAAACTATAACAAATGAAAAATTAACAAATGATCTGAAGAAACTTCAAGAACAAGGTTTTTCTGTTAGAGAAATTGAAAAATTAACGGGAATTTCAAAAAGTAGTGTATCAAGGGGGATAAACAATGAATGATTTATTAGAATTAAAAGGAAGATTAGAATCATCAAAATACAAAGGACCAATAAATTATTCAATAGCTAAGTCAAAAGAGGTAAAATCTGATGATTTGATTAAATTGAAAAAAGATTTAGAGAGATTAAATGAATTTTGGAAAGATAAAACTATAATACCAGGAGCATTAGTTAGTGTATATTACAATAGAGTGATTCCAAAGTCATCAAGACTAAAAGGATTTTTCTCTATTGGAAGTGAACCATCCAATAATTATGTTAGAGGAGTAAGGTTTTCTGACATTAAGGATAAAAAGCATATAATTACATATTATATTGATAAAAAGACTTTAAATAAAAGCATAGAAAGAATAAATATACTAATAGATATTATAAATAATGGCTTTGATGGCGTTATAAATTCGGAAAATTTTAGCTTAATAGACAAAAAAGAAACTTTATTAAAAAAGCATAATATGGTTAAAAGTGCATTTAAAAAGTATGTAACAGATTTGATAGATATTGAAAAGTTTGATGTATATGAAAATGAAGATATTATTGATGAAGTAAAATCTTATATAACCATTTTTGATACAGGAATTAATATAGTAGAACTAATGAATAGAATTGGTTTGAAGAATACAGAATATGAAGTGTTTTCAAATGATACAATATATGTTAATAATTCATCAATATTATTTAAAATTAGACAAAATGCTTCATATTTAGTTTCTATGGCTATGACAGATTTTGCAACATACTATCAAGAAACAGAAAATAAAATAGACACAAACATAAATTTTTTAGATATGCCATTACCAACGAGTGAACCAACTATTGGAGTTATAGATACATTATTTGATGAAAATGTATATTTCAGCAAATGGGTTGATTATACAGATTGCTTAAATAAAGATATGCCGAGAGAAGCTGAAGATTATGTCCATGGAACGGAAGTATCTTCAATAATTGTAGATGGAGCTAGAACAAATACAAAATGGGATGATGAATGTGGTCTTTTTAAAGTAAGACACTTTGGAGTTGCAAAAGCAGGAGTTAATAATTCATATGACATAATTAATCAAATAAAAAGAATCGTAAAAGAAAATAAAGATATTCATGTATGGAATATTTCATTGGGCTCAAAATTTGAAATAAGTCAAAATTATATATCGCCAGAAGCTGCAGCTTTAGATGAAATACAGTATGAAAATAATGTTATATTTGTTGTAGCTGGAACTAATAAAAAAAATTCAAAAGAAATAGTGAGAATAGGTGCTCCTGCTGATTCTATAAATTCATTAGTTGTCAATGCTGTAGATAAAAATGGAGACAAAGCATCATACGCTAGAAAAGGAAAGGTATTATCTTTTTTTGTTAAACCAGATGTTTGTGCTTTTGGCGGAGATACAAATGAATATATAAATGTATGTACTCCTACTGGACTAGATATCCAACGAGGAACATCATTTGCTGCACCTTGGATTTCTAGAAAATTGAGTTACCTAATAGATAAAATGAATTTATCTAGAGAAGTTGCTAAAGCTTTAATAATTGAC
This sequence comes from uncultured Clostridium sp., assembly GCA_900555615.1. GTDB lineage: Bacteria > Bacillota > Clostridia > TANB77 > CAG-508 > CAG-269. The sequence goes on from USMB01000004.1 coordinate 17,482, forward strand.
TCCGCAGTAGGTTGGAATAAAACCAACAAAGATGAAGAATATTTAGGATATGGAGTAGTTCCAACAAAGATATCAGATGTAATGTTAGGTCAAAAAGATGAAATTAAATTTTATATAGAAGGAAATGCAAATTCGTATTATACATATACATACAATTTGCCTGTACCAGTGGTAAATGAAAAATTTCCATTTTATGCTAAGGCTGTTTTATGCTATTTCCCTAAATGTACTAGAAGTCAAGGAGTTGATTATACCAATACGGAATTGGATTTACAATTTGGCAGAATGGGTGTGAAAGATATAAGATCAATTAATAGAAATACTCAAGGCGGGGAATTAGATAGAGCAACCAATGAAGCAACTGCTCGAGAGCTATATAGAAAATGGGATAATGTTAAAATTGTAGTAGATGAAATAAAAGATACAAAGGTACCAAGAAAAAGTTTTAATTCTAATTTATGGGGAATAAAATTAACTAATAAAGAAAGATTAGAAAGAGATAGGGGATTAAAATTTGGTGTAGTAATAACATTAAAAGAAATGTTTGGAAAAAATAGAATGCAAGAATTTATTGATCAATGTACTATGAGAAATTGGATTGTCAATAGAGTAAACATAGAAAATAGATTAGACATATATGCATCAGCAGAAGAAATAATAAAATTTGAATAACATATAAAAAAGACTTTGTAAGTTCAAGGTCTTTTTTGTTGCAAAGGAGGGATAAAGTTGATTTTAGCAATTACTAGAGAAAATGAAAAATTAATTTACGAAGTATGCAAAGAAAACGGATTTGAAATTCCACAAGTGTTAACAGGAGTTGATAGCTTAAAAAGATTTGCAATTCAAGAACTGAAGAACTTAAATAATTATAAACAAATAATTATAGATGTTGATTCAACAAAAGAAGCTGAAGAGGAAATCATACAATCTATTGTAGCAATAAAGAGTATGTATAATATTAGAGTTATTGTAGTTGCTTTAGGTCATGAAGAAGGAGATAGATTACTTTCAAAACTATTTAATGAAGGGATATACAATTTTGTAAATGCAAAAACCTACTATGAACAAAAGGAACAATTTAGAAATTGTTTAAGTGCTGAAGGATGTCAATATAAAGATGCTATAAGGTTTAGACAAAAGGTTGAAGAAACAAAGAAAAACAAAGTAATTGTAAAGAAGGAATATAAGACTTTAAAACAATTTGTAAATATAGCAGTAGCAGGAACAGAAAAGCATATAGGAGTTACAACACAAGCTATTTTAATTACAATGTTTTTAAAGAGTTTAAATATGAATGCCTGTTATATTTGTAGTACAGATAAAGATGAAATAAAAAATATTGAAACATTAGAAGGAGTAACTAAAAAAGACAATATGTATTCGTATAGAGGAATTGATCTTTATAGTAATACCAATAAAATTGATGCAATGCAATACGGTTATGATTTTTATATTTATGATTATGGAACTTTAAATGAAAATACACTAGACAATTTCTTATCAAAAGAAGTTAAGATAATAGTAGGAGGAACAAAGGCATGGGAAACAGATGAAACATTTAGAGTTTTAAGTTTATTAGAGAAGATTCCTGAAGTAAATTATATATTCAATTTTTCTAGTGATGAAGAAAAGGCTAAATTTAAAAGAACATTAAGAGGAATAGTGAAAAATATATTCTTTTCAGAATATACTTCAGATACTTTTAATGATAATGTAAATACAGAGATTTATCACGAAATCTTTAAAGATTATATTGCAGAGAAATCAAATAAAATAGAAGTAATAGAAAAAAATAGTATATTTAACTTTTTGAAAAGAGGTAAAAAGTGAGTAAAAATATTTATAAAGAATATTTAAAAAAGCAAAAAGTAAGACAAAAATATGATGAAGAAGTAGTGGTTAATGAACAAAAATTGTTTATTAAAATACTACTTTTTTTATTTGAAATAATGATAAGAATATTTCATGTATTATTTTATATAGGAATACTAATTTTATGCTCCATTGGAGCAACTTATATAGCGAATAAAATAGGAATATTCAAATTTTAGGAGGTTAAAATGAAGTGGTTTAAAAAAATATTAGTAGTTTGTAGTTTCTGTACTTTACTTACAACAGTAAATTGTTTTGCAGCAACAATGGAAGAAACTAAAATTACTGAAGATGAGTTAAATTGTTATAAAACATATCAAGTTATGGAATCAGAGCAAGATATATTTTTAGAAATGTTATCAAAAGAAATAGAAGTTGATGGAAGCAAATACAAGTATGTAGATTATACTGCTGAAGGAGGAAATACATCAGAAACGATAGATATAAATACAACTAAAACTATATTATCAAAAACAAATAATAAATATAAAATTATTGAACAATTAGAAAATACAATCAAATATGAAAAAGATGGATATATAGGAGAATATATTTTGAATCCTAATACTCTAAAAATCAAGACAAACTATAATGGCTTTAGAGAAGATTTGATTGAAGAAACAATAAATTATACTAACTTAGAAAAGAATGATTTGGATTTTATACCGAAACAAACAATAAAAAATGGATTAACATTGGATCTTCTAAATGTTGAATGGGAAGTAGAATCTACAAAAATGATTGGAGAATATGAGGTTGCTAATACATATACTGCTAAATGTTATTATGCTACTAAGCAAAGAGTTGATTATCCTAATACATATACAGTAACAGCTGAATATTTTGGAACAGCAACTAAGACTGAAGAACATCCAATTACCTATGTTGTAAAATATGAAAAAGAAGAGCCTGAAGTAGTAGAAGAAAAACAAGATAATAATGTATTGCCAGTAGTTGGAGGGACAACAGGAATTATTTTAGTAATAGTATTATTCTTAACAAGAAATGTAACAGTTTATAACTATAAAGATGGAGAATATAAAAAAGTAGGAAAAGTAAGAGCTACAAAAGCTGGAAAGATAAAGTTAGATAGGTTTAGTTTATCTGAAACAACTAATAAATACAAATTAGAGTTATCTAAGAATTTAACAAAAAAATTGAAAGGAAAAATGATAACTGTAAGTAAGAATAGAACAACTATAAAAATGCTAGTAAAAGAAAATGAAAAAGAAAAATATATTGTTGAAGTTAGAATATAGGAGGACTTGTAGATGAAAAAAGAAAATAAATTTATAATAGCAGTTGTTATAATTGCAATTATAGCTCTTACAGGAGTTATTTTTTTTACATATAAATATCCAATTTATAAAGCTAATAAAGATGCAGAAAATATTGAAGTTGGAGATAACGAAGAATTAGAAGCTACAGCACTCGAAAATATAGAACAAGATATTATTCATTATGATGATGAAATAGGAACTTTGACTATTCCTGATATTTTACTTGATAATGCACCAATAAGAGAAAGTGTAGAATTAACTACTTTGTCTGAAACAATAGGACATTTCCCCTCTACCTCCATCTATGAGGGAAATGTAGGCTTAGCCTCTCATAATTCAGGAAGTAATGGAGATTTCTTTAAAAATTTAAAGAAGATTAAAATAGGTAGTGAAATTTATTATCAAACAAACTATGGAACTAAAAGATATGTAGTAACAACAAAGGAAATAATAAATGAAGAGGACTGGAGTTATCTAGGTGCAACTGAAGATAATAGGATCACTCTAATTACTTGTGTTGCAGGTCAGAAAGATAAAAGACTATGTGTTCAAGCTGTAGAATCTATGGATGGAATGAATTATGGACAATAAATTTTATTAAAATTTTCTAAAAGGGTTTTGGAATCTTCCTATTAAGGTTTTATAATGATAGTAGGAGATGATCGTTATGAAAAAAATAATTATAGTTTTAATAATTTTAGTAGGAAACTTTGTAAATTTATATTATATGGGACAAAATGTAGAAAAAGAATCAAAACAAGATTTAACTGTAGCAAACTTTGAAAATATTCAAAGTGAGAACTCTATAATTAAAGAAAAACAGGAAGTCTTAGATATTGTAAACATCAATGAAGCAAAAGAAATAGAAAATAATTCTATAATAGAAGATGAAGTGAATAATAGTAAACAAGAAAATTCAGAAGTTGCTACATATAGTGTAACAAATACAATAAAGAAAGAAGCAAACAATCAAAAAAATATAATGCAAGAAAATAATAATCAAGTTGTAGAGGAAGTAAATACAGCTATAGTAAAACAAAATGAAATTGAAAATAATAAAGATTCTACTATAAATAAAGAAATACCACAAGAAAATGTATTAGTAGAAGAAAATACAGCACCTACTGAAGAATATAAAATAAATGAAAAGAAAATTGCTGAAATAAGAAATATAATTAATAGCAATCCTTCAGAAGATATGAAACTTTATGGGTATGAAATTGTTGTAGATAGTTCAATTACAGAAGTTACAACACAATTTACATTTACTGAAAAAAGAGTGAAAGATAAAATAGCTTGGAAATTTGGAACTATAAGAATATATGCACAAGATTATTATAGAAATGGGCAATATATAACAACAGAATGTTATTTAATATAAAGGGAGGTGAACATGAAAAGAATTTATAAAATTGAGATTGAAGAATTATTACAAAGAGTTGTTGAAATTGAAGCAGAAAATGTTAATGAAGCAATTAGTAAAGCAAAAGAAAAATATAGAAATGAAGAATATGTATTAGATGAAAATGACTTTAAGGGAGTTGAATTTTCAGAATATGAAGATAATTAACATTATTTTAAAAGGCACTTTTATAGGTGCTTTTTTTGATGGGAAAGGAAAGAGGTAATATGATAAAAGTAAAAGGAAAAAAAGTAATAGCAATGTTATTATTAATTTTAACATTGTGTTCTACATTTAGTGGATTTTCATTTGCAACAGAAATAAGTGAAGCAAATTTGAAAGATAAAGGAGATTGTGGATATCACTTGCAATATTGGAATGCAGATAAAAATGGATGGTATTATATAATTACAACTTTTGTTACATATCAAAAAAATGGTGTTGAGTATCCAGCATACTGCTTAAATAAAGAATATCCAGGTGTAGGAGAATATGATGGTTACACAGTAGATATAGATGCAGTATTAGATAATGTTCAAATTTGGAGAACAATAATAAATGGATATCCATATAAGACTCCAGCAGAGCTAGGAGTTGAAAACAAATATGATGCATTTGTTGCAACTAAACAAGCAGTATATAGTATTTTATATGGTTATGATCCTGCTACTAGATATCGTGGGGGAGATGAAAGAGGAACTAAAATAGCAAATGCAGTAGTGAATCTAGTAAATATAGGAAGATACGGAAATCAAACACCTTCAGATGGAACAATTACAATGAGAACTTCAGGAAGCTTATATGAAGAAGGTAATTATTGGGTACAGAAATTCAATGTAAGTAGTAGTGTTGATATGGCATCTTATACAGTTACATCAACAGCCAACTTACCTGATGGATCTATAATAACAAACGGAAATGGAACTCAAACCAATTCATTTACAGGAAGCGAAAGCTTATATTTAAAAATTCCTAAATCTTCAATGAATAAAGATATAAGTAATGCAATTATAAATGTTCAAGGGAAATGCAAAACATATCCAGTATTTTATGGAAAGACAAGAATTAATGCAACACAAAATTATGCAGTTACTTATGATCCTTTTGGAGATGGAGTAGGTAGAGCTACATTAAATGTAAAAACTAATACTGGAAAAATACAAATAAATAAAACAGATAGTGATACTTCAAAACCAATACAAGGTGTAACATTTCAATTAACAAAAGCAGATGGAACTGTAGTCGCAAATGCTACTACAAATTCAAATGGTGTAGCAACATTTAGTGGACTATATCAAGATAATTATAAACTAAAGGAAATTGCTACAAATGATAATTATGTTATAAATAAAGCTACTTTTGATGTAAATGTAGAGTATAACAAATCTACTACTCAAAATATAACAAATGATCATAAAAAAGGAAATTTAAAAATATACAAAGTAGATAAAGATAATCACAAAATTGCACTAGGAAATGTACAATTTGACTTATATTCAGAAGAATTTCAAAGAGTAGTTGGAACTTATACAACAGATGTAAATGGAGAAATTAGTATTAAAAATTTAAGAACTGGAAATTATAAACTAATCGAAAAAAATACAGGAAAATGGTATAATCTCGCAGAAGATACAACTGTTGAAGTTAAGTGGAATACAACTGAAGAGAATACTATTGAAAATGAATTAAAGAAAGGTCAAGTTAAAGTAATAAAAGTTGATTTAGACAATAAAGAAGTGAAATTACAAGGAGTAAAATTTGATGTTTTAGATGAAAACGGAAAAGTTTTAGAAACAATAACAACAGATGAAAACGGAGAAGCATATACATCAAGATATGCAATAAGAGATTATTCAAAATTAACAATTAGAGAAAAAGAAACTTTAGAAAACTATGTATTAAATGATACTCCACAAACAGTAGTATTAGAAGCAGAACAAATAAAAACAGTTACTTTTACAAATGAATTAAAGAAAGGTCAAATCAAAGTAATAAAAGTAGATCAAGATAATAATGAAGTAAAATTAAAAGGGATAGAATTTAAAGTATATGATGAAGATAAAAACTTAGTAGATACTTTAATTACAGATGAAAATGGAGAAGCTACAAGTAAAAGACTAAGAATAGATAAAAAATACATAGTACAAGAATCAAAAACATTAGAAAATTATGTATTAAATGAAACACCACAAACAGTAACATTAACACAAGATCAAATTACAGATATTACTTTTACAAATGAATTAAAGAAAGGTCAAATCAAAGTAATAAAAGTTGATTTAGACAATAAAGAAGTTAAGCTAAAAGGTGTAGAATTCAAAGTATATGATGAAGATAACAATTTAGTAAATACTTTAATTACAGATGAAAACGGAGAGGCTACAAGTAAAAGATTAAGAATAGATAAAAAATACACAGTACAGGAATCAAAAACATTAGAAAATTATGTGTTAAATGAAACACCACAAACAGTAACATTAACACAAGATCAAATTACAGATCTAACTTTTGCAAACGAACTAATAAAAGGCTATATAAGAGTAATTAAAGTAAGTAAAGAAGATAATCAATATAATGGAGATGTAAAAGGTAAAAGACTTGAAAATGCTAAATTTGAAGTATATGATGAAAACAATAATTTAGTAGATACTTTAGTTACAGATGAGAATGGCGAAGCTACAACAAAAGAATTACTAAAAGGAAAATATACTTTAAAAGAGGTTGAAAGCCCTGATTATTATATACTTACAGATGAAATATTTGAAGCAGAAATAGTAAAACATCAAGAAATTGTTGATGTAGAAGCAGAGAATGACAATGTAGATATTGATATTGAAGTTAACAAAGAAGGCTTTAAAGAGACTCAAAGTAAAGATAGTATATACTATGATTTTTCAAATATTCATAATAAATCTAATATTGCATTAGACAATTTTACATGGAGTGATTCATTACCTACAAATGCATTAAGAGCAAACAAAATTTATACAGGAACATGGAATGAAGATTTAAAATATTCTGTATGGTATAAAACTAATTTAAGCGATGATTATATAATGTTAAAAGATGGTTTAAGTACATTAGTAAATAATGAAGTGAAATTTACAGATGCTACATTACAGGAGGGAGAATTTATAACAGACTTTGAATTTAGATTTGGAACAGTAAAAGCAGATTTTAGAGAAGTTGAACAACCTAGATTATATTGTGATATGTTAGATAATTTACCAAATGGATTTATATTTGTAAATCACACGAAAGTATCAGGAAATTATAAAGATATTTATGTTGAAGATAAAGATGATTGGACTACAATTACTTATTATAAAGAAATAGAAACAACACAAAAACTTCCTAGAACAGGCTGTTAGTATTGACATTTGAATAAAAAACTATATAATAAAGAAAATAATAATTTTGAATTCATATATTTATATTGAATTATTATTTTATTTACTAAATTTTTGAGGTATGGAATATTAAAAGTCTGTACCTCTATTTTTTTATTTAAAATATAAATTTAATGATAAATATGATATAATAAAAGAAATTTATTATAATTTAATGATTTAAGGAGGATTAAGAAGATGAATTATCCGATTTTTGAATATAAAGAATTTGCTTCTTGCAATTTTTTAGGAGGAAACACTAATAGTTTTGAAATAAAAATACAGGAAAATGGAACGATTGAATATAAAGAATCTGATTTTAATGACAATACTTTAGAATTTAAATTTTATCAATTAAGTAAAGATGGTGTAGAAAAAATAAAAAAATCTATTGAGAATAATTGTGAAATATTTGATATAAATAGTAGATTAAATAATGGTTCTTTAGATGGATGTGGTAATGAGTTTTGGTTTGCTAATAAAAAAAGAAATAGACAGATACTTGCTTGGAATATAGACGATTCTATAGATGATGGTCATAAAGTAAGAGAAGAATATCTAAAAGAATATGGAGAAAATTTAAAGCAAGAAAGAATAGTGCTAAAATTATTTTTTGAGATATGCGATATTTTAAAAGAAGAAAAATTTGAATTAAGTTTATACAAATTTAAAACTGATAATAAAAGTAAATATTAAAATAGTAGATAAAAAAGATGTATATTAGTTAAATATATAATATACATCTTTTATAGTTCAGGCTTTTTTCTCCATTCATTTGCTTCAGCTTCGTCAAATCTTTTATCCGAAAAGAATTCTGACAATTTGATTCCTAAAGCATCACAAATATATAATAAATTTTCTAATCGAATAGTTCTGTTTTTTCTAGTTAAAAACATTGCTATAGTAGAGCTATAAATTCCAGTTAATTTTGAAAGTTGATTTGAATTTATATTTTTTTCTTTCATTAATTCCTTGATTTTTAAAGCTACTAAATCTGAAAAATCCATAATATTGGCTCCTTTCAAAATAATTTTAGCAAAATATAATTCAAAACCTACTCACTAAAATGAGTAAAATACTAAAAAGTATTCATTTTAATGAGCAGATATGTTATAATAGAAGAAGGAGGAGTAAAAGTAATATGAGAAGAAATAATCAAGATTATTCAATAACTGAAGAAAAATATGAAATTATAAAGAAACATATTGAAAAAATAGATAAAATAAAAAATGATTTACAAAAGCATATAAACTTTGAAATTCCTGAATATATTATTCATGACATTGCTGAAAATGAAGAATTTAATCATATTTGTTTAATAATAAATGTTGCTATTGTTAATAATAGATTATCTAGTGAAAATGGTAAGTATTTAAAAGAAAAAATAAAAAGTCTATGCGACATTCAAAATGATTATGATAGAGTTTGTTGGAATATTTAAGTATATCTTGTAAAAGGTTTGGATTTATAAAAGCACTCTTATATAATTTTATATGGGAGGTGAGAAAGATGGCAGATCTAGAAAACTATCAAAAAATAGAGAGGACTACTTTAACAACCGAAGAAACAGCAAAATATTTAGGAGTTTCATATTGGCTAGTAGGTCAAATGGTTAGAAAAAACGAAATTCCACACTTTAGAGTAGGTGGAAGGATATTGTTCAGGAAAAAGAGCATTGATGACTATATGGAACAACAAGAAAAAATTGCATTTGATAAGCTATATGCAAGTAAAAAGTAGTCAGATATATCTAAATGAATGGGGACTCATTTAGGTATATATTTATTATTGTGAAAAGTAATTTTGTGAAATTAGAAAAAAGAGTAATGCCAGTATGATTTTGTACTGGTAATTTTTTAGTAAATTTCTGTGTAATTATTGAGAAAAAAGTCGTTATATGATATAAAATATAATAGAATTATTATAAGCTGTTAGGGGGCTAAAATGGATACAGAATTAAGAAATAAAATAGACAGAATATGGGAATATTTTTGGACAGGTGGAATTACTAATCCTTTATCTGTTATAGAGCAAATAACATACCTTTTATTTATAAAAGGATTGGATGATATAGAAATTAGAAATGAAAAAGATGATGTTTTTTTAGGAATTACAAGTAATAGAATTTTTGATAGTGAACATCAAAATTGTAGATGGAGTATATTTAAAGATTATGAAGCAGGAAAAATGTTTAAAAATATGCAAGACAATGTTTTTCCATTTATTAAGCAATTAGGAAATACAAAAGGTTCTAATTATGCAAAATATATGCAAGATGCTTTATTTTTAGTTCCGACACCACTCATGTTACAAAAAGTAGTTACAGGTATTGATGGATTACCAATGAAGGACAGAGATACAAAAGGAGATGTTTATGAGTATTTACTTTCTAAATTATCTACAGCAGGAACTAATGGTCAATTTAGAACACCAAGACACATTATAAGAATGATGGTAGAACTAATGAAACCTACAGCACAAGACATTATAGTTGACCCTGCTTGTGGTAGTGCAGGATTTTTAGTTGAAGCAGGAGAATACTTAAGAGAGAATCATAAAGAAATATTTAATGATAAAGAAGAAAAAGAACATTTTAATAATACAATGTTTTATGGATTTGATATTGATACAACTATGTTGAGAATAAGTGCAATGAACTTAATGCAACATGGAATTGAAAATCCTAATATTGAATATAAAAATTCTATTGGTGATGATAATGAAGATAAAAATAAATTTACCTTAATATTGGCAAATCCACCATTTAAAGGTTCAGTTGATTTAGAAACAATATCAAAAGACTTATTAGGAATAACTAATAAATCTAAAAAAACAGAATTGCTATTTTTAGCACTATTTTTAAAGATATTAAAAACAGGAGGAAGAGTAGCTTCAATAGTTCCTGATGGAGTTCTATTTGGTAGTTCTAATCAGCATAAAGCTATAAGAAAAGAAATAATAGAAAATCATAAATTAGAGGCAATTATTTCAATGCCTAGTGGAGTATTTAAACCTTATGCAGGAGTTTCTACAGCAATTATGATTTTTACAAAAACAGGACAAGGTGGAACTGACAAAGTATGGTTTTATGATATGACAGCAGATGGATTTAGTTTAGATGATCAAAGACAACCAATAAAAGAAAATGATATACCTGATATAATTAAAAGATTTAATAACAGAGATTCTGAAGAAGAGCAAAATAGAGCAAGAACAGAAAAATCTTTCTTTGTTCCTAAGGAAGAAATAATAGAAAATGATTACGATTTATCAATTAACAAATATAAAGAAATAATTATAGAAAAAAAGGAATATGAAAATCCTAAAGTTATTTTAAAACGAGTTATTGATATGGAAAATGAAATCCAACAAAAATTAAAAGAGTTGGAGGACATATTATGAGTGAAAAAATTAAGTTGGGGGAATTAGGTAAAGTAGTTTCAGGAAGTACCCCAAAAACTAATATAAAAGACTATTGGAATGGAGAAATCCTATGGATAACTCCTGCTGAGATACAAGAAGATGACTATTATATAGCAGATACACAAAGAAAAATAACGAATTTAGCAGTTGAGAAAACTAATTTAAAATTATTACCCAAAGGAACTGTTTTATTATCAAGCAGAGCACCAATAGGAAAAGTTGCAATTTGTGATAATGATATGTATTGCAATCAAGGTTTTAAAAATATAATTTGCTCAGATAGATTAGAAAATAGGTATGTTTATTATTTTTTGAAATACAATGTTGAATATATCAAGTCATTAGGTAGGGGAGCAACATTTAAAGAAATTTCTAAAGGAATAGTGGAAAATTTAGAAATTCCATATATAGAGAAAAAAGAGCAAATTGAAATTGCTAATAAATTAGATAAAATTACAGAAATATTAAAGATAAAAAAACAGCAAATTAAGCAGTTTGATGAAATCATCAAATCTCAGTTTGTCAATATAATACATTTTTTGAAATTTAATATTTCAGGAGGTGTATTATGGAATATTTAACATTAAAAGATATTGCATTAATAAATATGGGACAATCGCCTGACTCAAAGACATATAATGAAGAAAAAGAGGGAATACCATTTTATCAAGGAAAAAGTGATTTTGGAAAAATAAATCCTATACCAAGAGTTTGGTGTTCATATCCAATTAAGATAGCAGAAAAAGATGATATACTTATTTCTGTTAGAGCACCAATAGGAGATACTAATATTGCAACAGAAAAATGCTGTATAGGTAGAGGATTAGCATCTATAAGACCATTAAATGAAAATGTTAATAAAAAATATTTATATTACCTACTTAACAGCAAATATAAAGAATTAAATAAATTTGGAACGGGAAGTACATTTAAAGCCATTACAAAAGAAAATCTATGTAATTTAAAATGTGCAGAAATTCCTGATATAAAAGAACAAATAGAAGTTGTAAAAAAACTGGATAATGTGAGTCAGATTATAGAAATAAAAAAGAAACAACTAGAAGAACTAAGTATTATAATAAAATCTCAGTTTGTCGAGATGTTTGAAAATAAAAATTATGAAAAGCTAAGTGGTAAAGAATTATTTTCATTTTCAAGTGGAAAATTTTTAGAAGCTAGTAAAAGACTAGAAAATGGAGTTCCTGTGTATGGTGGAAATGGAGTTGCATGGTATACAGATGAACCATTAATTGATTTTAATACTATTGTAATTGGAAGAGTTGGAGCTTATTGTGGAAATGTAAAATTAATTAAAGAACCTGTATGGATAACAGATAATGCCATATTTATTAAACAATTTAAAAAAGATGTATATAACATAGATTTTTTATATTATATGATGGAATTGGTAGATTTTTCACGATTCGCACAATTTTCGGGACAACCCAAAATTACACAAAAACCATTAGAAGAATTCAATTATGTAGTACCACCAATAGAAGAACAAATAAAATTTTCAAATATAGTCAAACAAATCGATAAACAGAAATTTGAAATTGAAAATAGCTTAAAAGAAATGCAAGAACTTTATGAAGCTTTGATGGAAAGATACTTTGGATAAACCGTGTTATAATATACTTAGAAGGAGTGTATTATAATGAAAAATGAAGTGATTAAAGAAATTGAACAAAAGATGGCAAAAATTTTAAATAATGAACAAAAGGAAAAACTAAAAGAAGTATTATTATATATATTCTATGATATAGAAGTTACAAAGAAAAAAGATACTTTAAATGAAGATACAACAGATTATGCACAATTGTTTATTTCTGCTAAGAGGATTGAAGGATGTTCTGAAAGAACCTTAAATTATTATAAAAGTACAATAGATAATATGATAATTGATACAAATAAAAAGATAAATTGTATTGAAACAGAAGATTTAAGAAAATATTTAGCTGAATACCAATCTAAAAATAATTGTAGTAAAGTTACAATAGATAATGTAAGAAGAATTTTATCAAGTTTTTTTGCTTGGTTAGAAGATGAAGATTATATAATAAAGAGTCCTGTTAGGAGAATTCATAAAGTAAAGGCAATACAAACAGTCAAAGAGACCTACACAGATGAAGAGCTTGAAGAAATGAGAGATGCTTGTAATGAAATACGAGATTTGGCAATGATAGATTTCCTTTCATCAACAGGAGTTAGAGTTGGAGAATTAGTTAAATTAGATATTGCTGATGTGAACTTTCAAGAACGAGCTTGTGTTGTGCTAGGAAAAGGAGCAAAAGAAAGAGAAGTTTATTTTGATGCAAGAACTAAAATACATTTACAAAATTATTTGAATACAAGGACAGATAATAATCCAGCATTATTTGTAAGCTTACTAAAACCATTTAATAGATTAAAAATAAGTGGAGTGGAAATAAGATTAAGAGAGCTCGGAAAGAAAACTAATATAAAAAGAGTTCATCCGCATAAATTTAGAAGATCAATGGCAACGAGAGCTATAGATAAGGGAATGCCAATAGAACAAGTGCAAGTATTATTAGGGCATAGAAAAGTAGACACAACATTGCAATATGCAATGGTAAATCAAAATAATGTTAAAAATTCTCATAAGAAATATATTTGCTAGATTTCAAATCTCAGTTTGTCGAGATGTTTGGCAGTGTGGAATTAAATGATAAAAAGTTTGAAGAACAAGAAATGAGCTGTATATCAGATATAAGTTCAAGTAAAAGAATATATGCAAATGAATATCAAGAAATTGGAATTCCATTCTATCGAAGTAAGGAAATAATAGAATTAGGACATAATAAAAAGCCTTCAATCGAATTATTTATTTCAAAAAGTAGATATGAAGAAATAAAAGATAAATACGGAATTCCTAAAAAGGGAGATATACTTATTACAGCAGTTGGAACAATAGGAGAAACTTGGATTGTAGATACAGATGAACCATTTTACTATAAAGATGGAAATGTATTACAAATTAGATTAAATACAGATATTTCACAAATATATTTTAAATATGTGCTAGATACATTGATTTCTATTTTTAAAAATAAAAATGTTTCAGGTAGTGCATATTCAGCTTTAACTATAGAAAAATTTAAAAAAATGAAAATAATTTTGCCACCAATAGAGCTACAAGACAAATTTGCAGAGATAGTTAGACAAATCGATAAACAGAAATTTGAAAGTGTGATTAAAGCAGAAAAAGAAATAGAAAAAATACAAAATAACATATATTATAAATGGGGGAGATAATATGTCAAATTTTGATTTTATATTAAAAAATGAAATATTTAAGACATTTGCAGAGGCATCAGTCGAGGCTGAAAAAAGCATAGCTGTAACTAATGTGTCTTGTACGATTATGTGTAGGAGAGCATTAGAATTAGCGGTTAAATGGTTATATGCAAATGATAGAGAATTAACAATGCCATATCAGAATAATTTATCTTCCTTAGTTTATGACATTAACTTTAAGAATATGATTGATGAAAATATTTTTAAAGAAATTACATATATTATTAAATTAGGAAATTTCTCAGTGCATAGTAATAAAAAAGTTACTAGGGATGAAGCTGTAATATGTTTAAAATACTTGTTTGATTTTATGAATTGGATTTCATATTGTTACGATTCAAATTATGAAGAAGTAATATTTAATGAAGATATATTAGCAAGTTTAAGCAGTGAAAACTTAAATAAGGAAGAAAGAGAAGAATTAGAAAATAAATTATATGAAAAAGATACAGAACTTGAAAAAACATTAAAAGAAAATGAAGAATTAAGAAAAATACTTACAGAAGAAAGAACAAAAAAGAAAGAATCATACAATTTCAAAGTTGATGATATTAGCGAATTTGAAACAAGAAAAAGATTTATTGATTTAGATCTAGAAATTGCAGGATGGGAGTTTGGTAAAAATATAGTTGAGGAATTAGAAGTAAGTAATATGACTCCAACACAAGACAAAGGATTTGTTGATTATGTTTTGTTTGGAGAAAATGGAAAACCTTTAGCTGTAGTTGAGGCAAAAAGGACAAGTAAAGATGCTAAATATGGTCAACAACAAGCTAAACTATATGCAGATTGCATAGAAAGAGAATATGCTCAAAGACCTGTTATTTACTATACGAATGGTAAAGAAATTTATATGTGGGATGATCGTGATTATCCTGAAAGAAAAGTAGCAGGATTTTATACACAAAAAGAGCTACAATTGTTGATAAATAGAAGAAAATCAAAAGAAAATTTAGAGCATATATTCATCGATGATAAAATAACGAATAGACCATATCAATTAGAGGCTATAAAAAATGTTTGTGAATCTTTTGAACAAAAACATAGGAAAGCTTTGCTTGTTATGGCTACAGGAACAGGAAAAACAAGAACGGCAATATCTATTGTTGATGTTTTGACAGGAAAAAATTGGGCACAAAATGTTTTATTTTTAGCAGATAGAACAGAACTAGTAAAACAAGCAGAAAAAAACTTTAAGAAGCTATTACCTGATATGTCTTGTTGCAATCTATTATCTTCAAAAGATGGAGATCCTGAAGAAAGTAGAATTATATTTTCTACATACCAAACAATGATAAATTGTATAGACACAGTAAAATCTAAAAGTGGAAACAAACTATTTACACCAGGACATTTTGATTTAATTATAATAGATGAGGCACATAGAAGTATATATAAAAAATATCAAGCTATATTTGATTATTTTGATGGATTATTAGTTGGATTGACAGCTACACCAAGAAATGATGTAGATAAAAATACATATAAATTTTTTGAGTTGGAGAATAATGTACCTACTTTTGTTTATGAATATGATGAGGCAGTAAAGCAAGGATATTTAGTAAACTATCATACAATAAAAACAAATACAGAATTCCTTGATAGGGGAATTAAATATAGCGATCTAAAAGAAGAAGATAAAGAAGAATATGAGAATTTATTTGAAGATGAAGAAATTGTGCCTGAAGAAATAAGTTCTTCAGCAATAAATTCGTGGCTATTTAACAGAGATACAATAAAATTAGTATTAGAAACATTGATGGAAAAAGGACTAAAGGTAGCAGGTGGAGATAAATTAGGAAAAACGATTATCTTTGCTAGAAATCACAAACATGCAGAAGAAATAGTTAAAGTATTTGATTCTCTATATCCTAAATATAACGGAGAATTCGCAAGAGTCATTGATAACCAAGTAAATTTTGCAACCACAGTAATAGAAACATTTGAAGTACCTGAAAAACTACCTCAAATTGCTGTTTCTGTAGATATGCTTGATACAGGTATTGATGTCCCTGAAGTATTGAATTTAGTGTTCTTTAAGCCCGTAAAATCTAAAATTAAGTTTTGGCAAATGATAGGTAGAGGAACAAGACTTTGCAAAGATTTATTTGGAGAAGGGCTAGACAAGCAACAATTTTATATATTTGATTGTTGTAGAAATTTTGAATTTTTTGAGGAAAATGAAAGAGGAATTGAAGGTTTATCAACACAATCTCTAACAGAGAAAATCTATGGATTAAAATTAGATTTAATTGTAGAACTTGAAAGTATGGAATATCAATCCAAAGATAATTATAAAAAATATAGAGATGAATTAATAGATGAATTTATAAATAGAATAAATGGCTTAAATAGAGAAAGTTTTATTGTAAGAAATAAAATGGTATATATAGATAAATACTCTAATAGGGATAAGTGGCAACACATTGATAATATTGCATATACCGAGATAAAGGAAAATCTAATAACAGTATTCCTTAGCGAGGATAGTGATGAATATGCAAAAAGATTTGATAATTTAGTATATGGAGTTCAAGTAGGAAGAATTAAATTTAAAAATATAAATAGGCAAGTTATGCTTATTACAGAGTTGATGAGAGATTTAAGAAAGTTAGGTACAATACCACAAATAGTAGATAAGAAAGAACTTATTGAAAAGGCATCAGATGTTGAGTATTGGGAAAGAGCAAGTTTCTTTGAAGTTGAAAAAGTTAGAAATGAATTAAGAGAATTAATTAAGTTTATTGATAATCCACCAAGAAAAATTTGGAGTATTGATATTGAGGATACTTTAACTGTTGAAGAAGAATCTGAACCATATATTTTAACACCTACAGGCGATTATTCAAATTATAAGAGAAAAGTTACAAAGTTCTTAAATGGTAATTTAGATAACTTAATTATATATAAAATTAAACATAATCAAAAATTAAATGATGCAGAGAAAAAGGATCTTGAAAGAATAATGTTTGAAGAATTAGGTAACAATAGTGAATTTGTTGAAGCTTTTGGAAACAAAAATGTAATTCAAGTTGTTAGAAATATTGTAGGGTTAGATAGTGAAACAGCAAATGAAATATTTTCAAAATATATAAATGACAATAGATTAAATAGTAAGCAAATACAATTTGTAAAATTGCTTATAGACTATGTAATAAAAAATGGAACAATAAGTTTAGATGTATTTAAGGAAGATCCATTTAGTTCATTAGGAGCTGTTTCAGAAGTATTTGAGGATAATGTAGGTACATTCAAACAAATAAGAGAAGATATTGAAACAATAAATAGAAATGCTGAAATGTTTGCATAAAGTTTATAAAATTATGATTAATAATATTTAAGTAGTAATTTTTATAGGCAGAAAATTTTAAAAGATATAAAGATTATTAGGGAGGTGCTATTGTGAACTCAAGAGATGGAATAATTGGTTTAGCAATTGGAGATGCAATGGGAGTTCCAATCGAATTTTGTCAGAGAGAAAAATTGATGCAAAATCCATTAACTCAAATGGTCGGATATGGAAGTCACGATGTTCCAAAAGGTAGTTGGTCTGATGATACATCAATGACTCTTGCAACTATAGATTCAATATCTAAAAATGGAAAAATAGTACCTTCAGATATAGCAAATAATTTTATAGAATGGATGAGAAATGCCAAGTATACACCAACAGAAAAAGTTTTTGATATTGGAAGAACAACATTACAAGCACTTGCTAGATGTGAATTAATGGTTGAAAAAGCAGAAGAGGCAGGAGGTAATGGAGAAATGGATAATGGTAATGGTTCTTTAATGAGAATATTACCATTAGCATATTATTGTTATTCCAAAAAAATGGAAGATGAAGAAATTTTAAAAGAAGTAAAAGTGGTTTCTTCTATAACTCATAGGCATGAAATAAGTATTATGGGATGTTATATATATACATTATTTGCTATAGAACTTTTAAAAGGAAAAAGTTTTAAAGATGCATATAAAAAGATTAAAAGAACAAACTATTCGTATTTTTCAAATAATTGCATACATAGATATGATAGAATACTAAAAAATAATATAGCAAAATATAAAATTGATGATATAAGTTCACAGGGATATGTGGTAAGTACATTGGAAGCAACTTTATGGGTTTTATTCAATACAAAAAATTATAATCAAGCAATAATAGGAGCAATAAATTTAGGAAACGATACTGATACTATTGGGGCTTGTGTTGGAGGTTTAGCAGGTATTAGTTATGGTTTAGATTCAATAAATGAAGTATGGAAAAAGGATTTATTAAAATATGAGTATATTTGTAGAATCTGTGAAGAATTTGATAAGATATTATAATGAAAAGAAAGTGAAATTATGATTAATAATATTGAAGTAATAAAATGCGATATAACTGAATTAGAAGTAGATGCGATAGTAAATGCAGCCAACTCTTCACTACTAGGTGGAGGAGGTGTAGATGGAGCTATACATAGAAAAGCAGGAAAACAATTATTGGAAGAATGTATAAAGCTAAATGGATGTATGACTGGAGAGGCTAAAATAACAAATGGATATAATTTAAAGGCAAAATATGTTATACATACTGTTGCTCCTAAGTGGTATGATTTCCGAGTTAATGATAAAGAACAGTTATTAGAAAACTGCTATATAAATTCTTATGAATTAGCAAAGGAAAACAAAATAAAAACAATAGCATTTCCTTGTCTAGGAATGGGAGTATATCAGGTTCCATTAGATATTGGAACAAAAATATCAATAGATAAAGCAATACAATATGCTGAAAGTTTTGAAAAGATATATTTAGTATGCTATAGAGATGAGGAATATAAGTATTATTGTGAATATATAAAGGAAAAACAAAAGCATTGTTAAAAAATATATAATAACTTAGAAAGAAGGCTAGACCTTCTTTTTTTTTGCTTCAAAATACTATACAAAACCAAAAAAATAAAATTTTATACAATAAATTACACCTTTTCGCATAATTCGACAAACTTTGCAAAAAGATTGTGATAGAATCCATAAAAACAAAAGAAAAATCCCTAAACTACCAAAGATGGAAAAATAATAAGGAGTTGGGGGAGAAAATGGATATATCACAAAATAAATTGAAAAATATAAATGAATATACTAAACACACAATTAACCATTTATAAGTTATTTGTGTTTTTTTTTTCAATTATTTTAATATCCAATAAAATACTACACTAATTTATAAAAATGTTCTAAGGAAAAATGAAAAGAAGAGATATATGTTAGTGTAGTTTTGAGCATTATTACATAAATCTCAGCCTACACAAAAGGAGTGTAGTTGATTTGAGATTCAGTGTATTAAGAATGTCTGAAAAAATAATCAAAGAGGTTGAATTTATCTGTAAAGGTAGATTTGACCTCTTTTTGCTTTTATATGGATTAGTAAAATGCAGATCTCCACCTCACATTCAATTCAAAAACGAATTGAATGGAGGAAATAAGAATGAAAAAGCATTCAAAAATTAAGCGAGAGATAATAGATACATATATTGTTTTTAGTAATAGTGACAATAGCAAAAATATTATTGTATTTAAAGATGAAAACGGAAAATCAAGAGTTATTAGAGCAAATGAAACATTAATAAATGAATATAAAAAAAGAAAAAGTGAAGAAAACTCACAAAATATTAAATTTAGTAGGTATATAGAACATTCAGAACTAACAGATATTTCATTAAATAAGAGATTAATAAATAAAGAAATTAGTTTAGAAGAACAAGTTATTTCAAATTTGGAATCAGAAAGAATAATAAAAGAAATTTGGAAATTACCTACACCACAAAATAGGCGAGTTTATATGTATATAGTAGATGAATTTTCATATACCAAAATAGCTAAAATAGAAAATCGTTCTATTCCTACAGTAAAGGAGAGTATAGACAGAGGATTAGAAAACTTAAGAAAAAAATTAAAGAAATTTTATAAGTAGCCCTAAAAAATGATGTGCTAACTGAAAAAACAAGTGAGAGGAGTTGATCTTTCTTGCTTGTTTTCTTTTGGGAAACGGATAGCACATTGACAAGTAAATATATTAGTTACAAGACTTTAACTAATATAAGGAGCTCCAAGAAGGCGAATGTTATTAAAAATAAATAGCGACTATAATGAGGGAAAAAGCAAACGATGGTAAGTTTGTGTTGGCGAAGATCTATATTAGTAATAATGATACTTCAGCTCGGCTTAATTTATATTGAGGGGTTGCTCGGTTGGATAACGGAGAGGTTTAAATACCTATGTGATAGATACCAATTTCACTTGTAACTAATTTAAAAAGTTTATAAGTGAAAGGATTTGATTAAAATGAAATTAAATAATGTAAAAACAGTAACTAAAAAACAGGCTAAAGCTTATGCAGTTATAGCATTAGATATATTAGAAAGTACACCAAACGATATTGATGTAAAAATGCTTGATTCAGAAATTGATGTCGCAATGAAATTATATAGTCCACGAGAAGCTACAGAAAAAGCAGAGAAAATTAAAACGAAAGGTGGATTAGTAAAATGGATGAAAAAATAGGTATAAATATAAAAGAAGCATCAGAGATATTAGGAATTAGTAAACAATTAATGACAGAATTAACGAAACTTAAAGATTTTCCTTGTATTAAATTTGAAAGAAGAATTGTAATAAACAAACCACAGATGATTGAATGGTTTAATAAAAATTCAGGAAGAATCATTGTGTAAGGTTTGGATTTACGAAGATAAGGATTTATAATATTGGTAGTATATTTTACTTAGTAATATTATGAATCCTATTTTTATGGAGGAAATGATATGGGAAGAAGAGCAAAAAATGATAATACAAGGAGAGTAAAAGGAGAAGGCACAATAAGAAAAAAAGGTAATGGATATGAAGGGAGGATTACAGTTGAGGTAAATGGTGTAAGAAAACAAGTTTCAGTCTATGATAAAAGCCAACGAGTAGTTGTAGAAAAAATGCAAGAGCTTAGGAAGAAGAGAGATGACAACTATTATATTGAGAATAAAAACATAACTTTGGAAGAATGGTTAAAAGAGTGGATGAGAGTTTATAAAAAGCCATATATATCACCTAGAACTTATCAGGGTTATGTTGAAAAATCTAAAACAATATTAGAACATTTAGGAAATATGCAATTACAAAAAATAGAATTATATCATTTACAAAAATTTATTAGTGATTTACAAAATGTAGGTAAATCGCCTAAATCGTTAAGACATTATTATAGTATTTTAAAAATGTGTTTTGATGATGCAATTATGTGTAGGCATATATCACTAAATCCAACAAGGAATTTAAAATTGCCATCAATGAGAAGAAAAGAATTAAATATAATGACAAAAGAAGAACAACTTGTATTTGAAGGATTTATGAAAAAATATAGAATGGGAACAGCTTATATAGTATTAGTTAATACTGGACTTAGAGCAGGAGAACTAAGTGGACTAACATGGAAAGATGTTGATTTTGAAAACAAAGCTCTATATGTAAGAAGAGGTATGCAAAAAATAACAACTTATGATGATGAGTTTAATAAATTAAAGAGAGAAAGAAAAGTTACAGATGTAAAAACAGAAAATAGTTATAGAGTTGTACCAATGCTAGATAAAGTAGTAAGAATTCTACAAGAATACAAGAAAAAAGTACAAGCAGAGCAAGAAGAACTTGCTGAATTAGGAGAAGGATTTAAAGAGGATGATTTTATATTTAAAACAAAATGCAATCATCCAATAACATCTGAATACTTAAGAAAAACTTGTCAGGAAATATGTAAAAGTAACAATTTTAGAAAAGTAGGAATACATGAACTAAGACATACTTTTGCAACAAGATCTATTGAAGCAGGAATCGATTTAAGAGTATTACAAGAAATATTAGGTCATGCTAGTTATAGTACAACAGCAGATATATATGTTCATATTTTAGGACAAGTAAAACTATCCCAAATGAATAGATTAGAAGATTATTTAACTGATATAAATATGAACTAAATGGAACTTTAAAATGACATAAAGGGAAAATAAAGGGAAAGCCTAAAAAATAAATCTCCAAACACCTGAGAATAAAGGCTTTCTCTAAAAAAACTTTCTGTCCTCATAACCCGAAGGTCGTAAGTTCGAGTCTTACCCCCGCAACCAAACTTATATCGTTACAGCTATCTATGTTGTAGCGATTTTTTATATTCTCTAAATAGTTTACGATAATGCTTTAAAATAGCATTATTATGTAGAATTGGGGAAAAGTTGGGGAATAAATCCTCAAAAAACATTGATATTTCTAATAAATTTTCAGTAAAAGACTATGGGAAACCTAATTTTATATTTAGTAGTCTTTTACTTTTTTTATCGTGAAAAATTTAATGACTTTTTAAATCACATTAGTGAAATTTGAAAAAAGATTTTAGACTAGTTTTTTTGTAGTAACAAGTTTTGTAATACATTTCCTGCATTTCTATTATGAGAAATAATAGGGTGTACATAGAAATTAAATGTTGTTGTAATTTGTGCATGACCTAATCTTGCTGCTACTACTGCTACATCAATATTTTGTGATATTAAAAGTGTAGCATTTGTGTGTCTTAATCCATGGAAGTTAATTACAGGTAGTCCTATTTGTGCTACATATTTTACAAACCATTTGCTAATTGTAGAAGGGTGCATAGGTTTGCCGTCAGCTTGTACAAATAACCTATTAGAATTCGTCCATAATTCGCCATAGAACGATTTTTGATCATCATACCATAACTTATATTCTTCAAGCAAAGAAACAACGAAATCAGGAATTGCTACCTCTCTAATAGAACTTTCTGTTTTAGGTGTTTTTGTAAATACACCTTTGTCTGCTAAATATTGACTAGAACGATTTATACTTACTATACCAGTTTTAAAATCTACATCTTGCCATTCTAATCCCATAAGTTCACCAAGTCTTACACCAGTAAATATTGTTAAGATGATTGCAACTTTATATTTAATTTGTTCTTCACCAAGTTCTGTTAAATTTTCTAGTAGTATTTTACATTGTTCATCATCATAATATCTTCTTTTAGGTTTCATTGCTTTAGGTGGTTGAACTCTTTCTGCAGGATTAGATACAATTAATTGCCAATATATAGCTTTGTGTAGCATTGCACGAAGTAGTCTATGATGCTCTAATATTGTCTTACCAGATAAAGGTTTTATTGTTTTCTTACCATTATTACTTTTCTTCCTAACTAATTGTGTATCTCTACTTAATAAATCATAAAATTGCATAATATCTGTGGGTTTAATTTTGTTAATATAGAAATGTCCAAAGTAGGGAAGAATTCTTGTTTCTAACATTCTACAATATCTTTTATATGTTGAAGGTGCAAGTTCTTTTGAACCATAATCTCTTTTCCAAATTTCTGTAAATTCAGAGAATTTAAGAGATTTTCCTTCAATTACAAGACCATTTTGAACATCAGCAACAAATTTAGCAAGTTCTATTTGAGCATCTTTTTTAGTTCCGTGTATTGTTTTAGTATGTTTAATTATATTTCCATTTAAGTCATAGCCATTTGTACATACTAACCTGTAACTATCTTTTCCTCTTTTTTCAATACTCCCAGCCATGACCTTTTTCACCTCCTTTCAGGCATACCTATGGGTGGGAGAGGTTTTATATATTGTTAACTGAAAATATTATACTATAGTTGTTAACAATGTGCAAGAGATAATAAAAATAAACTTATGAATATTTTGAATTGTAATAAAATGTTAAAAGTTGTCGAAAATAAAAATCTTGAATCTATTGAAAACAATAGCTTTTTTACAGATAATGTGATATAATTCGACAAAACGAGGTGGAAAATATGGCAAATATATTAAAAGATAGTTATGATGAGCATTTTGCTTTGATAATAGGTATTAATAAATATGAAAATTTACCTGTTTTAGAATATGCAGTGAATGATGCTAAAGCAGTAAGAGATATACTAATTGAGAAATTTAATTATAAAGAAGAAAACATAAAATTCTTAATTGATGAACAAGCAACTAATAAAAATATTATGGACGAATATTATAATTTGATAAATAACACAGCTATTAATGATTCTGTTCTTGTTTTTTTTGCAGGACATGGATCAACATATCCTTCAATTGATAAAGATAAAGGTTTTTTAGTACCTTGCGATGGAACAGAAATTAAAATGAATACATTAATAAGCTGGGATAGACTAATAAACGATTCTGAATTGATAAAAGCTAAGCATATATTTTTTATAATGGATGCTTGCTATAGTGGACTAGCTTTATTAAGAAGTAATCCTTCAAAAAGATTTTTAAAAGATATGGTAAGAAGGCAATCAAGACAAGTATTAACTGCTGGAAAAGCTGATCAAACTGTAAAGGATTCTGGAGCGGAAACAAACAATTCTCTTTTTACGGGATATTTGTTAAAAGCCTTAAAAGGAGAGGCTAAAACTGAACAAGGTGTTATATGTGCAAGTTCTGTGATGAATTATGTATATAATAAGGTGGCAAATGACCCAAAATCAAGACAAACACCTGGATACGGAAATGTAATGGGAGAAGGGGATTTTATATTTAATTATGATGAAATTTTTTCACAAAATCAAGATTTATCAAAAGATAATGACTTTTTAGTTGAAATAGATAATGGAATAATAGAACAGAGAGTATTAGAAGAAGACAGATTAATAGACGAAATTAAAGAGCTTTTGTCAGATAATAAAAATTATATAAAAATTACAGATATAGTTAATAAACAGTTAAAAATATATTTATCTAAATCATCAATGTATAAAGATAATTATAATGCTGATAGTGATGAGGGGTTTATAAAGACAGTTGAACAATACAAGAAAGATATAGATATATTATTAAAAATTACAATACTCTTAACTTATTATGGAGGTGAATTATATTCTAATTTGATATTAAAAATAATGTCAAGAATAATACCAAAAGATAGGTATATATACTTACTATATTATCCTTTATATCTAATGTATTATGTTGTAATAATAAGTGGGATAGAGGCAAAAAACTATAAAGTTTTAGAAGATGTTTTGCAATTAGATATATGTACAACTATGGATAGGGGAACATGCTATAGCGAAAGTAATTTATTGATTAATACCTGCGATAGAGTAATGAATTTAATGAACGATTTTGATATATTCTTTCCAGAAAATAATTATAGATATCCATTAAGTGAGTACATATATAAAGACTTACAGCCATTAATAGATGATTTTTTATATGTTGGAGATGAATATCCAGAACTATTCATATCTACAGAAATATTAATTAGTTGCTTTTATGCTATGAAAAATTATAGCGAAGATGAAAAGCAAGTTTGGGGACCATTAGGAAGATATACATATCAAATGATTCATACTAATAAACAAATAGAAAGTTTTCCAATCAACAAGATTATAGAAAAATTAAAATTATATACAATTGTATCTAATAAAGACGATTTTATTAAAAAATATGATGAATTTCTTTCAAAGCATTATTTTTAGTAAATAGAAATAAATTTTAATATTAAAAATAAGTATAATAATACATGAATATGGAGGTAGTATATGGATGAAAATAAAATTAATGCAAAAGATAAATTAGAATTAGTCGTTAATGCTGGATTACAAGCAATTCCATATATAGGAGGTCCTTTATCAACACTTTATTTTGGATACAAACAAGAACAACGTTTTCAAAGAGTTGAGCAAACTCTGAAAGAAGTGGCAAGTGAATTACAAAATTGTAAACTTCCTAAAATTGAAGAACATAATAGTGAGGAACTTATGCCATTAATAGATGAATTAACAGATAAAATAGAAGATGAAAGAATTGAGTTGAAAAGAAATTTATATAAAGAATACTTTAAAAATATTTTAAAAACACCTACAAACGGGAATTATGAAGAAAGAAAATTATTTTTAGAAGTTTTATCTCAAATCACGCCATTGCAGATAGAATTGTTTCAATTTATATTAAAAAATCCTAATGTTATAGATGCTGATATATTAAAACCAGATGTTGATATATCCTTAATAAAAAGTTCTATATTACAACTAGAAAATTATGGCTTAGTAATTGCTACATTAAATTCTATTACTTTGGGTGGAAGTCAGAGTGGAATGCCTATGAACCTTGTAGCAAGTGAATTTGGAAAAAGATTTAATGAATTTTGTTTAAAATAAGATTATAAAAAAGTTACGCAGAAAAGCGTAACTTTTTAACTTTTATTATCCAACCATTCATCAAATTCATCATAACTTTTTTTACCTGCTTTTATATCATTAATAAATTGTTTAGCTTCTTTTTTCCATTTTTCATAGTTAGTTTTGTAATATTCAATGTCTGGATTTCTTTTTACCATCATTGCTTTTTTGGCATATATTTGTCTATATTTACCATATACAGGTTCTTCATTTTCCTTCCTTTTTTGAGAAGTTTTTATTCCATATTCTCTACAAGTAATATCTTCAGAATATTTACCATTACAATATAATGTATTATTTTTATCAGAGAAAAAATATTTTCCACATACTTGACATTTTTTTATGTATTCAACATTATTTAAAGTAATATGATAAAGTATAATATAGAAATATGTAAATAAATTATTAGTTTCAAAGCTATATTTGTGTCCTATAATCTTTTTTCCATCTGGATCATTTTTTAACATATTTTCTATTAAAAAATTTTCATTAGATAATGGATCAGATAGAGTTTCTTTGATTTTATTTAAAATATTGCTTTTAAAAGTAGGGTCATTAAACCAAAAGCCTAATTTATAATCACAAATATAATCATTTGCAAAATTTTTAATTTCTTCTGATATGTTTTGATATATATAGAATCTCTGAGCATTAGTTAATTTAGATAATCTTTTTTCTTTATTATTATTAAATATATAATCTACAAAGTTTTTAAATAATTTTTGTTTTTCTATTAAATAATATTTTTCACTTTCATAGAGTTGTTTAGCGCATTCCTTTAATAAAGATTTTTCTACAATATGTGTAGGTCTTTCTGAATCTATATAAATAATGTTTTCACCAAAGCCTTTAAAAATTTTATTTAATTGCTTTTTAGGTATTTTACTTAAATACATAAAAATAAAAGTACAGAAAAATTTAAAGAAATCTTCAAATTTATAAAAGTCTAAATTTAAAAACCCCATTAAATTATCTCCTAATGCAGTTCTGTCATAATCATAGCTTAATTTTAAATCTAAATCTATTTTCTCTATATCTTGTACAAATAATGTATTAGCTGGAAAATTTGGAAATTGTTTATGTATTAAAGTAAGAAATAGATCATCCATAAGTTCATCTTTTCTTTTTATATTCATTTCTTTATAAAATCGATCTACCAGTTTCTCTGTTTGTTTAGTAGATAAATTTATTTTACTGGTATCAAATGAAATTGAATAAAATTTATTTAATTCAAAAGGATTTTTTCCATTATATAAGTTTAATTCTATAAAATAAGATTCAATTTTTTCCATTTTAATTCCTCCGTGTTAACAGTAAAAATTCGTACAGTAAGGGATTTTAGCTGTTATCATTTCTAAAAAACTTTCAATAAAATTCTTGTCTTAGTTAACTATAATTAGTATAATTCAATTGTTAACAAAAGTCAACTTTAAATAAAAGAAAGATGAGGTGATTTTATGGAACTACAAAAAGTACAAAGAACAACACTAACAATGAAAGAAGCAGCAGAGTATTTAGGAATATCTTATTGGTTGATTAATCAATTAGTAAGAAAAAAACAAATACCATGCTCAAAGGTTGGTGGAAAATTTCTATTTAGAGTTCAAGCATTAGATGAATATTTAAATAGAAAAGAAAAAGAATCAGTTAGTTACTAACTAAAAGGAAAGTGAGGAAAGGAGGATATGTATGAATTACCTTGGTTTAAAACAGAAACCAATATATTTTCAAACAGAAAAATTCAGTTGATTTTAAAATTAACTGATGGTGATACTTATTTTAGAGTATGGATACAGTTAATTGCATTAGCAGTTGAATGTAATAACAAAGGAAGGTTAGAAATAGGAGGTAATAATCCTATGACAATAGAAAACTTTTCAAAGATTATGGGAAAATCTAAGAAAAAAATAGAAAAAATTTTAAATAAATTTCTAGAATTAGAAATGTTAATGAAAGAAGGGGAAACATTTCTAATAAAAAATTGGGACAAGTATCAAAGTATTGAAAACTATGAAAAATATCAAATGCAAAATAGAGAAAGACAAAAAAGATATCGTGAAAAATTAAAATGTGAAAAAGAAAAAAGTAACGTTATTCAAACGTTAAGTAACGGAGAAGAAAAGAATACAAAAGAATTAAGAATAAGAAAAGAAGAAAATATAAGAGAGGAGAGAGATAATGGTTTTAGGGAATATAAAATATAACGAAGTTATCCACAAAAAATTGAAAAAATGTGAGTACTGTGGTAGAGAATTAACTCCAATTGGACTTAATTATTTATATGCTAATTTTTCTCCAGATAATATTGAATATGAGAGATGTACTTGCAAAAAAGCACAAGAATATTGGAAAGAGAAAGATAAACAAGACTATGAAATTGCAAAAAGAAAACATTTTAGAGAAGTTATAAACAAGATATATAAACAAAATTATATTGGCAAGAAATTTCAAAATCTGAACTTTGAAAATTTTAATAGTAATTCAGAAAATGAATTAGCTATAGCAATTGCTAAAGACTATGTAAATAAAAATATTAAAAGCGAATGTACAAATGGACTGATAATAATGGGCGAGTCAGGAGTTGGAAAAACACATTTAGCAGCATCAATTGCTAATAGATTAATTGAAAATGACAAGATAGTATTAATTGGAAGATTAACAACTTTATTAGACATGATAAAGGAAACTTTTAAGGATAATACGAAGTCAGAAAACGAATTAATTGAGCTATATTCAAATGTAGATATGATAATAATTGATGATTTAGGAACAGAAAAAATAAGCAACTGGGCATTAGAAAAATTATATACAATAATAGAAAATAGGAATGAAAATAGATTACCAATAATTATTACAACAAGATTTGATAAACAAGGATTAATTGAAAGATTTAGTCAAAGTCAAGATGAGCAATTAGTAGATGCAATTATCTCAAAATTGTATCAAATGTGTTATGGAGTGACACTAAAAAGTATGAAAAAAGAGTTAGTATAAGTCCGCAAAACTAAAAATACTAACCATTAACTATATTATTATTTTAATATAAAAAATAAAAAAAGTAAATAGAAAAAGAAAGGATTTGATAATATGAGAAGTTATAAAGAATATAAAGAAATAGAAATAAAGGATATAAAAGGATGCAATTATATTGCTATTACTGTAGCTAATTTAGATAAAATTTGTTTGCAAAGAGATAAAATAAGAAAACATGGTATAGAGAGACCAATAGAAGTTATTGAAGTAGGAAATGGATACAGAATACTAAAAGGAAGATTTAAAATGATAGCAGCAAAAACATTAGGTTATGATAAGATACCATGTTTAATAAGAGATACAAAACAAGAAATTTTATTAAGAAAATTAAACAAAATATATAAATTAGAAGATAAAAATAATGAGATAAAAGGAACTATAAATGATGGAAAAAAATCATATTCTTACGATGAAAATCGTTTTAAATTAAAAATTTTATAATAAAAATCAGAAGAAAAATGCTTGGATTTTAAATCAAAAAGTCCAAGTATTTTTCAAAATATATGATGCATTTGATAAAGAAAAGGTGATTTTTTAGTACTAAAAATATGTATGCTATTGTCCTAGCAAGCAATGAATTTCGGCAGCTCGAAATTCAAAATGGGGAAATTCCCCAATCCCCTTTTTAATGAAAGGAGAAATAAGAATGGCGACTACAAGTTTGTGGAAAGTGGACAAAAGATTAGATCATGTGATTGATTATGCAACAGATGAAGAAAAGACAAAAAATGAGAATGAAAGAGGTAATTTTGATAGTATAGAAAAATTATTAACTTATGCTACTAATCCAGATAAAACAGAAAAGCTTTTCTATACAACAGGAATAAATTGTAAAGTTGATAATGCGGTTAAAGAAATGCAATTTGTAAAAAGGTTATATGGAAAAGAAAAAGGAATACTTGCATTTCATGGTTATCAATCTTTTAAAGAGGGAGAAGTTACTCCAGAGATAGCTCATGAAATTGGAGTAAGACTTGCAGAAGAAATGTGGGGAGATAGATTTCAAGTAGTGGTATCTACACATCTGAATACAGATAATATTCATAATCATTTTGTAATTAATTCAGTTTCATTTAAAGATGGATATAAGTATTATAGTAACCTTAGTAATACAGCATTACTTCGAAAAACATCAGACGAAATATGTGAGGAATATGGACTAAGTGTTTTAGAAGAAAAGACCTGTAAATCTGGAATTAACTTTGAAAACTTTTATAAAAAATCTATGAAAGAATCAGAATATTATAAATTTGCAAAAGAAGATATAGATTATGCAATAGAACATTCATGGACATATCAAGAATTTATAAAAAAAATAAAAGACATGGGATATGAAGTGTATTTTAGAGCAAATAAAATTAGTATAAGAAGGTATCCATACAAAAGAAATATTAGAATTGAACGAGCCTTTGAAGAAGAGTATTCTATTGAAAATATTAAAAATAAAATTTACAGTAGATATCCAAGTAGAGAAGAAGTAATTAAACCTAAAACTTATGATAAAAGATTATTTTATAAAGGTAGCATAAAGAAATTAAGGAAGCCTAAAGGAATAATTGCTTTATATTATTACTATTGTTATTTGTTAAAAGTTTATCCAAAGAAAAATTTAAACTATAAACTTTCGCCAGAAATGAGAGAAGCAGTTAAAAAGATGGACAAGTATTCAGAACAAATAAGATTTATATGTAAGTATAAGTTAGAAACTATAAATGATATAGATAATTTAAAAGAGCAGAAGCAAGAAGAATTACAAAAGACTTTGAATACAAGGAATAGGTTGTATTATAAAAGACAGAAATTAAATAATGAAAGTGAAAAAGATGTTGTAACTAAAGAAATAATTAGTGTTACTTCTGCTATAGAGAAAGTTAGGAAAGAGATTAGGTTGTGTGATGAAATTGGAGATAATGCGAGGAAGATGAAAGAGCAGATAAAACAGATGTATGAAAAGGAGAAAAAGAAAGTAAAAGAAAAAGATCAAAAGAAGAAAAAGAGGAGTACATATGAAAAATAAGTATATAAAATTTATAAAAATATAGTTGAATAGTTGTTAAAAAATAACTATTATGATAAAATTTAAAAGAATAATTGTAAAATAAAGAGGAATAAAAATGGATAAAAATTGCAAATATAAATGTCAAATTTTTACACCCATAGAAAATGTAGAAGAATTATTAGATTGGGCAGAATATAAAAAAAATATATATGGAAAAAAAGTTATAGAAAATTCGTGTGGTGACGGGCAAATTCTAATAAGAATAGTAGAAAGATATATTGAAGATTCATTAAGACAAAATAAAGATATAACAGAAATAAAATCAGGATTAGAGAATGATATATATGGTATAGAATTAGATCCAAAACATTATAAAAAATGTAAAGAAAATTTAGATACTATTGCTAACAAATACAATATTAATAAAGTTAAATGGCATTTATATTGTGAGGATTCTCTAAAAAAGAACTTTGAATTTAAATTTGATTATGTTATAGGGAATCCTCCATATATTAATTATAGGGATCTAGATGAAAAAACACGAAAATATACAAAAGAAAATTTTAAAGTATGTGAAAAAGGAAAGTTTGATTATTGCTATGCATTTATTGAAAAAGGAATAATCAGCTTAAAAGAACATGGAAGGATGGCGTATTTAATACCAGGAAGTATATTTAAGAACGTATTTTCTCAAGAACTAAGACAATATATGCTACCACATATATTAGAGATACATGATTACGATAATAGAAAACTATTTAATAAAAATAATAGTAATCAAAATAGAAATATTTTGACTTCTTCAGCAGTAATTATAATAGAGAAAAATAGTAACAGTAAGAGTATAAAATATGTAAATGAATATAATAAAACAGAAAAAAACTTATATAAGAAAAATCTAAATGGGAAATGGCTATTTTCAAATAAAAAAATTAATAGTAAGAATAAAAGATTTGGAGATTTTTTTAAAGCATCTAATTCTGTTGCTACATTATTGAATTCAGTGTTTGTTATAAATGATTATACAGAGAATACAAACTATATAAAAAAAGGTGAAATGAGTATAGAAAAAGGAATTCTAAAAAAAGCAGTTAGTCCAAGAAGTTTAAACAATAAAATTTCAGAAATGATTATATTTCCATATAAATATGATCAACAAAATATTATTATAAGATATGAAGAGAATAAATTGAAAAAGTTATATCCAAATGCATATAAATACTTAATGTTAAATAAAAAAGCTTTAGATAACAGAAAATCTGATACTTCAGCAAGGTGGTATGAATACGGTAGAAGTCAAGCTCTAAATGATATGAATAGAGAAAAATTATTACTATCAATAGTAGTGACGAAAAAAGTTAAAATATATGAATTAGATAAGGATACAATACCATATTCTGGTATATATATAATACCTAAAAAAGACAAAACTTTAAAAGAAGCAAAAGAAATTTTAGAAAGTAAAGAATTTTTCGAATATGTAAAAAATGTTGGGATTAATGCTAGTGGTGAATCTATAAGAATTACTAGTAGTGATATAAATAATTATATGTTTTAGAAGGGATTTCATAGATGGAAAAAGTAAAATTTAATGTTTCATCAAAAACAGCTAGACTAATAGGAAGAGAAAATATTTCGGATTCAAATGGAGCTATTATAGAACTTGTAAAGAATGCATATGATGCGGATGCAGAAAATGCATATATACAATTTGATATACCATATGAGGATATTCCAAATGAGATTAATATATCAGTTTTAAAAAATAATTTTACAGAAACTGAAATTTCTATAATAAAGACTGGATATGAATTAAATGATAACAAATATATAAAAAAGAAAAAATTATCAGAAGAAGAGTTAGAAAAATTAAAAGATATTTTCTTTTCAAAGAATAAAATTATTATAGTTGACAACGGAACAGGAATGGATGAAGATATAATAAAAAATGTTTGGATGAATATAGGAACTGATGATAAAGAAATTAATGTATATAGTAAAAAAGGTAGAATAAAAACTGGAGCGAAAGGAATAGGAAGATTTGCACTGGAAAAGTTATCCTTACAAACAGAGGTATATACAAAAAAAGAGAATAAA
Source organism: uncultured Clostridium sp. (assembly GCA_900555615.1). GTDB lineage: Bacteria > Bacillota > Clostridia > TANB77 > CAG-508 > CAG-269. Next base: position 51,527 of record USMB01000004.1, read on the forward strand.
CCAACTGTGTATTGGAGCATAGATTGGACTCAATTTGATAAAGTTAAATTGTTGGATGAAATAAATGCAGAAGTTCAAATAAAAAAAGAAAATTTTAAAGAAATATTGCAAGAAATTTTAAAGGATAATTATAAATATGTAGAAAATTATGATGCAGAACATGGCACAATAATTATATTAAAACAAACAAGAGAGACGTGGAATGAAAAAATATTTAGTAGAATAAACAATAACCTCAACAGTATTAATCCATTTGGAAATACTGATAAGTTCAATATATTATTAAGAAATTTAGTAAGACCTGATTTGAATTTTAAAACAAATGACATTTTTATGAGTAAAGAGCATTATGATTATAGAATTAAAGCAGAATTCGATGGAAATGAAAAAATAAAAATGTATATGGAAAGAAACGAAATTGATCTTAATGCTAAACAACAAAAAATGGTTATAAATAATAAAGAATACTATTTTGATATACAAGAATTTTGGAAAAGAAAAGCTTTTTTTCAAAAAAATTATAAAAAAGAAGATTATGATAAAGTAATTGAATATGATATAAATGTAAAAGATCTAATAGAAAATGAAAGTGAGGACCAGATAAAGAAAGTAGGAAAATTTTCTTTTGAACTATATTTTTTAAAATCAGGTAAAAGTGAATATTCAATTATAAAAGATATAAAAGTAAATAAAAGGAAAGAACTGCTAAAAAAATTTTCTGGAATTAAATTATATAGAGATAATTTCAAAGTAAGACCTTATGGTGAAGATGGGCCTATGTATGATTGGCTAGGCTTAGGAAGAAGAGCACAATTAAGTCCAGCAGGTGTAACACACCCAACTGGATTTTGGAGAGTTGAACCATATCAGTTGATAGGAAATATTAATATTAGTAGAAAGGATAACAAAAATCTTACAGATATGGCTAACAGAGAAAGCTTAGCATTAAATGAAACTTATTATTTGTTCGTAGAAATTATTCAAAAGATAATATCTAAATTTGAATATGATAGGCAATATGTATATAGAGAGTATGGTAATTGGTTAAAATTAAAGACTGACAGAATAAGCAAAAGTTATCAAGTAATTAAAGACGTAGTAAAAGAAAAAGAAAATAATAATGGAAGAGAAAAAGAAAATAATAATAAACAACATACAGAAGAAGAATATAAAGATGCAGTATATGAAAGTTTTAAAGAAAAGCAGAGTCAAACAGATACAAATAGAATATTAATGAATTTTAGTTCAGCTGGTATAATAGCAAGTACATTTTCACATGAAATAAGTAAAATAGCAACTGATTTAGGAAGTAGAAATCAACAATTGGAATCATGTATAGATTATATCCTGGATTATAAAGGATATAAAGGAGATCCTTTATTTGATCCATATAAACAAATTAGTAAATATACTAGTACTGATGAGTTACTAAGTACATGGGTTAATTTGATAATGGATGGTGTATCTAAGGATAGTTTTGAAGTAGAAGATGTGAATCTTACAGAATTCATGAATAATTTTAGAAATAAATGGATAAAATTATTAGAACAGAAAGGTATAGAAGTAGAACTGAATTTTACAGAACAAATAAATATAAAAATTTCAAAAATAGACTTATACTTAATATTTAATAACTTATATTTGAATTCGGCTTGGTTTTTAGAGAAAAAAGATGGGGGAAAAAGGAAAATAAGCATAACATTAATAAAAAATTCAGATATGATAGATATTTCTTTCCAAAATAATGGACCTAAGTTAAATGAAAAATATAAATACAATCCAGATCAAATTTTTGAACCAGGGGAAACTTCAAAAGAAGAAGGAACAGGTTTAGGACTGTGGATATGCAAAGATGCAGTGAATAGAAATAATGGAGAAATACATACCATTCAGATAGAAAATGGATTTAAAATAATAATAAATTTTCCTATAGGAGATTAAGTTTATGGTAATTGGAATAATTGATGATGATAAGAATGAAATCAATTCAATACAAAGAACGATAATAACTATAATTAAAAGATATAATTTGGATGCAAATGAATTAAAATTTAAAATTTATGATTTGAATTCAGATGTTGGAAAATTAACAGATAATCTAATAAAAGTTATAATTGATGATATTTTAAAATTTGAAATTTCAATTTTAATAATTGATCATAAAATAGTAGTAAATAGTAATGAAATTTTTAATGGTTCAGATATTTTTGAACAAATAAGAAAGGACGCACCTGATTTTCCAACTATCATTATGACCAATGTAGTAGAAGATAGCATGAAAAATAATTATGTGGATCCTGATAAAGTTTATGCTAAGAGTGAATTTTTTAAAATAGGGGAATATGCCAAAGAAAAAACAGAAAACATGTTAAAAAATGTGAAAAGATATAATGAACTAAGAAGTACTACTCAAGAAGAGCTTGATGAATTAAAAAGTGAATTAGCAAAAAATACAGAGAATCAAGATATTGTTAATAAAATCGTAGAAAAAGAAAAAGAACTAGATAAATATCTTCCAATGCAACGAAGTTATTTGGAAGAAGTTATAAATATAGAGGAATTAAAAGAAATATTAAAATTAATTGAAGATGCTAAAAAATTGATGGAGTAAAAAATGAGATATAAGAAATTTAGAGATTTTAGGATTATTAGAAATTGTAAAAAAAGGTATAAAACATATAGCCGTTATAGAGAAAATTTAAAAGAAGATTTTAAAAATAGGTGTGCATATTGCAATATGCCTGACAACATAATTGCTCCTGAACCATTTGAGATAGATCATTTTATACCCAAAAATGCATTTGAGAATATGAGGCCAGAGTTAAAGTATGAATATGATAATCTGATGTATTCGTGTCCTAAATGTAACGGAAATAAAAGTGATAAATATAAAGGAAACATAAATAATGGTAAAATAGAAAATGAATTTTTTTATAACCCAGTGGAAATAGATTATAATGAAATATTTTACAGGAATGAATATGGAGGTATTTCATCAGAAGATAAAAAAGGAAATGAGATGATACTTACATTAAATTTATACAATCCTATACATAATTTTGCTTGGATTATTGATAGTATTGAAGAAGTTGAAGAGAAGATTGATGAGGAAATGGATAAAATAAAGGATAAGAAAAGTGAAAAATATGCAAAACTTAAGGAGGCGGATTATAGATTATTAAAGTATAAAGATAATTTAGTAAAATTATTCAAAGCTAATTATTATAATAGTAAATGGAAGTAGAAATACTTCTATTTTTTTTTGAAAAAATATATTTATTTGTTGAGAAAAAAAGTGAATTGTGATATAAAATATAATAGAGTAATTGTAATTAAATGAAATTGGAATAATTAGATTTAAGATATAACTAAGGAGTGCTTTTGATGGAAGAAAATATAAAGTTATACTCAGTAGCAGAAGTTTGTAAAATATTAAAAATGAGTAGAGCAAAATTAACAAGAGAGATAGAAAGAGGAAATTTCAAATTAACTTATAATGAGAAAGGAGCAAAAAGGCTTTATGCAAATGAAATTGATGAATATTTAAAAAATAATGATATAAATGCTCCAAAAGAGGTTGATCCGCGAAATACATTAAATGATTTGAATGGTACTGAATGGATGCCATGTACAAAAAGTTTTTTTTATCAAAAAGGATTAGGTAAAGATAGCAAGGAAGCGCAAATAGAAAAACAACATCCTGCACCATATTCTTTCCAAGATATACAACAGTTAATTCTATTTTTTACAAAAATTGGAGGAAAGGTCTTAGACCCATTTGGAGGAATTGGTTCTACAGCTAAAGCATGTGAATTAATCAATAGAAAATGTACAAGTATTGAATTGTCTGAAAAATGGCATGAATTATCAATTAAAAGATTAGAAACAGAAGTAAAAGAAGGAAGTTCTAAAAAGCATGAATTTATAAATGGAGATTCAGTTGAAGAATTAAAGAAAATTAAAGATGGAACTTTTGACTTTGTTGTAACAAGTCCACCATATTGGTCAATATTAAATAAAAAGATAGATCATAAAACGATTGAAAGAGTGGAAGAAAATTTGGCAACAAATTATTCTAACAACAAAAAAGATTTAGGAAATGTAGAAGATTATAACGAGTTTTTAGATATATTAGTAAATAGTATATTTAAAGAATGTGGGAGAACATTAAAAGAAAAAAAATATATGGCTATTGTTGTTTCTGACTTTAGAAATAAAGATGAATTTATTAGTTTTCATAGTGATTTAATACAAAGAATAAATAAATTAAGTATAGATGAAAAGTATGAACTTACGCTACAAGGAGTAAAAATATTATTACAAAATCATAAATCTTTATTACCATATGGTTATCCTTTTGCGTATGTAGAGAATATACATCATCAATATATTTTAATTTTTAGAAAAACTAGGAGAAAGAAGAAATGATTGAATTTAATAAAAATTATACTATGAATAGTGATGTGATGATAGATAAATTAATTAAAGAAAATGTTAAGGTTGATTTAATACTTACTGACCCACCATACAATATTAATAAGGATTTTGGAAATGAATCAGATTGTCTTACTCTTACAGAATTTCTTACAATAACACAAAAAAGAATAAATAAATATAAATCAATCCTTAAAGAAGATGGGAGTATAATTTGGTTTGGAATTCATAATTATATAGGATTAATACAAAGTATTATGTATCAAGAAGGACTTTATTATAGAAGAATGAATATATGGTTTTATGAAAATGGATTTTCAAGAAATGTTAGAACACCATTAGCACAATATGAACCATTTTTATGGTTTTCAAAATCAGATAAAAAATGGACATATAATACGGATGATGTTCGTGTTCCGTATAAAAGTACAGAGAGATTAAAAAATAAAGTGTACTATAAAAACTCAAAAGGAGAAAAGAAAACATGGGTACCTAATCCTAAAGGCTCTATGAGGGGAGATGTATGGCAATTTCCTACACTTGCAGGTAAAGCTTTTAAGAAGGAAAAAACTTCTCATCCTACGCAAAAGCCAGAATCGCTTATAACAGAGCTTATAAAGGCTTTTTGCCCGAAAGATAAAGATGGAAAATATAATGGAATTATTATAGACCCATTTCATGGTTCAGGAACATTAGGAGTTTGTTGTGAGAAACTAAATAAGCAAGGCAACAATATAAAATGGATAGGTGTGGAATTAGAAAAAAAGTGGTCTGATATTTGCGAACAAAGATTAAAAAATATATGATTGGAGGGATAATATGGCAAATATAAAAAGATTTCCTAATCCAGGTTCTAAAATAGAAATGCTAATACATATTTTTAAGTCTATTGTACCTATTTTAATAAAAAAACAATATTTTTCTTTATATGATATGGAATTAGCAATGATTAATAATAGATTAGTTTCTTCAGAGGGATATACTGGAATGGAAGCATTTAAGAGGTCGCTAAGAGAAGATTCTAGTAGGGATCCTATATATAATCAAGCAAAAATGTATGCAGAAGTGTATCGTTCTTTAGGGTGGTTTTCATCTTCACCAGATAACAGTTTAAATTTTGGAGTTACAGAATTAGGAAGGATTATTTCAGAATTAGACGATTCTATAAACAAAAATATTTATAAAGAATCAGTATTAGGAATAGTAGATCCAAATAAAATATTAGATAAAAAAGATGGACTGATTATGAGACCATTTAAATTATTTTTGAATACTATAAAAGCATTGCATAATAAAATATGTAAGTTAGAATTAATTTTAGGTCCCATGATAATAAGCGATAATGATACAGAAAAAGTAAAAAAAATGATTAACAGAGTAAATTCACTAAGAGGTTCATTTGATGCACTACAAAATGAAATGAAAGAAATAATAGAAAGTACTGGTATTACAAAGAATACCATGGAAAATTATACTAGATTACCAATAGCTACTTTAGAATATCTAGGCTGGATAAAAAAAGAGAAAAAAGTTGATTTGTATCCTGGAAGTAGAAATATGGTGGTAATGACATTAACTGATAGTGGATTATCAGATATAGAGTATTATAATTCTTTAATTGATATTAGAATAAATGAGTTCAATGAATTAGATGAAATAGAACAGAATGCTTTAATTAGACTATCTTTCTATCAACAATTAAAAAGGATGAAAGAAGATATAGATTATGATTATACTAAAAGAAAAGAAGATATAGAAATATTAAGTAATAAATATGGAAAAAATCCTCAATTTCTATTTTCTCCATATCAAACTCTACCAATGAAATATGTTGATGATATTTTGAATGTATCTAGAAATTATACTGACACAACGCCTCCATTGAAAAAAGAATTCTTAATTAATATTTTCTCAGCAGAAATTGAAAGAGTTGAAAAAGAATATACAGAGTTAAACTTATTAAATGATCAATCAGAACAATTTACAATTCACAACGATAATGAAATATTTAATATAATTTCACAGAATAAAGAAAAGGGATTTGAATTTCTTTTGGAGTTTTTATATAAAAGATACCAAAAATCGAATAAAGATATTTTTTATCCATTGGTTGGAGATATATTTAATTATTTAGGATATAATTGTAGAGTTTCAAGGAATGGTACAAATTATGAAAGATATGATGCAATTATAATAAGTGAAAAAAGTATTCCAATTGAAATAAAATCTCCAGGGGAAGAACAAAATATTTCTGTGAAAGCAGTACGCCAGGCTTTAGAGAACAAGATTACTTTATTGTCTAGAAAAAATTATAGTACAGATTGGAGTACAAGTACACTGGTTGTTGGATATAATTTGCCCAATAACCGAGCAGAAGTATCAACATTAATTAAAGATATAAAATCAACATACAATATAACTATTCGGAGTAATTGATTTTAAAACATTACTAATAATTTTATTGAATAAAGTCTTATACAGTAAAAATATAATAATCTCAAATATAGAAAAAGTGGAAGGATATGTGAAAATAAAAGATGAATAAAGAATGTATTAAATGTAGTAAAAAAATGTGTATCTCTTTTGAAAAAGAAGAATTAGAATTATTTAATATTGATTTTCCATTCGAAGTAGATAAAAATGTGTGTCCGACAAATGCAATTTATTGTGTTAATAATGAGATAAACATAAATTCCGAAAAATGTATTGGGTGTGGAATATGTATGTCTAGATGTCCCAAAGGATTAATCAAAATGAAAGACGGAGTTGCAATAATAGATCCTTTATACGAGATGAATTCTAATAATGAAATGAAAAAACTATATAATAACATTAATTCGAAACCAATGAATAGTTATAGTATTAACTTATTATCCAGAAATTTATTAATAGAATGTGGCATTAAAACTGCTATAACGAGAACAGGAGATAATAATTTAAGAATGGATGGAATTATACAATCTAAAGATGATTTAGGAGTATTAGAAATTGAATTCGGGCAAGACATTCTTAGTTCTCCTAGAAATTTATTAGATGATATAGCGGTAATTTGTTCTAGGTATGGGTTTAGAAAAGAAAATATAACAGCATTAAGTATATGTTTATCTTTGCCCAATAATAGAACAGACTACTGGAATGTTATTAAAGATATAAAGGATGTATTAGGGATTGAAATAAAAACAGTGTCAATAGGTTCATTAGTTTATATAATGTGGAATGAGAAAAAAATAAATTTAAAAGAACTACCATATTTAGATAGTGTAGACAATTCTTTGATAGAAAAAGTAGAAAAGATATTAAATAAAAATATAGAGATTGATGATGATAATGCTATTTTTAGGACAAAAAAATAGAAGGTGAAATTTCACCCTCTATTTTTTACATATAATTTGTTTTAAAACAAGTTTGTTAGCTAAATTTGAATTATTGCTTGATTTTAATAATGTAGAATACACTGTCAAGGCTTTTTTTGCATGATTATTTACATCCTTATTTAGTAGATTATTTTTACTCAAATAAATATAATAATCATTTTCGAATTTCTTTAGAAAATTGATTCTAATTTGTTTATAATACTCTAAATTCATTGTTCTTTCTCCTTAATTATTCCTCAAAACATCCCATAACTAACTGAGAACCATCAACAAAGCCATTCCTATAATACTTCTCATTCCAATAACAAAGATAATCCATAAAATTCTCATCAAGTTTATCCAATTGTTTCTTAACATATTTTTGACTTTGCTTAGGTATATTTTTTAAAATATTCTCAACAATCTCATCAAAATAAATATGATGTTTTTTATCTTCTGCAGTAAGACTACCAAAAACCTCCTGTTCTCTATAATCTAACCACTCTTTTAAAATATCGTTATCATTTACCTCTCTAAAATTAACCATTTTCATATCCTCCTATACATATATAATCTCATTTAAAACAATCTCTTCAGCTCTATTTTTAATATTATTCATAGCCTGAACCCACTCCATTTGATGATGCTCTTTCAAATTCTCATCAATATGTTCAACTTCAGCAAGTTGTTTTATAAGAAGATTTACCTTGTTATTAGCATTTTCATCTATATCTAGCAGATATTGTTTTAAAGTACTATCTATAAGTAATTCAGTATATAGTCCTTTATCAAAATTCTTTAAATAATTTAATCTTAATTGCCCATATTTTCCAATGTGCCCTTCAGGTTGCTTAGGCAAATATAAATCAGAAATAAAATAATCTCCTTCTCTGTGATATGTAATTTTATTATTCATCTATAAAACCTCCAAAAATAAATTTTAGGTCTCCCATTTTAATTTAAAAATATTACGAACATGTGTATCAAACCACTTGGGGAAAAGTTGGGGAAAAACTCCTCAAAAAAGTTCAAAAAAATGCACAAATGTTCTAAAAACCATTTCCCCAATTTTTATTGAAATATCAGCTAAAACCTTTGATTTCACTAAATTACACAAACCTTTCAACTACGCCTCATAACCCGAAGGTCGTAGGTTCAAGTCCTACCCCGCAACCAATAAGATTAAGGGTTCTAGCATTTAACTAGAACTCGATTTTTATGTTTTGACGTAAATTTGACGTAATTGACGTAAAAATTTAAAACAAGATTTGTAAAATTCCACTTGCTTTTTTTAATTTTTGAGCAAAATTGTCACACTTTGGTCACAATGAGAGCGAGAGACTAGACTAAGTTAAACGGTTTTTAACAGAAAATGTATTTAAATAATTCACAGGAAGTGGTATAATTGTGGAAAACGAGGTGGAATTATATGGAAAGTATTAAAAAATACTATGATAATACTCAATCAGATAAACCAAGAAATAATGTTGAATATTTTATTAATGAGATACAATGTAATTCAGGTAATGCAATTGAATTAGGGTGTGGAGCAGGAAATGATACAGTTTATTTAATTAAAAATAACTGGAATGTATTAGCAATAGATAGAGAAGATGTAAAAGAAAGAATTGCTAAGAGATTAACCAAAGAAGAGTTAGCAAAATTTAAATTTCAAAAGCAAGATTTTGAAACGCTTAAATTGGAAGAGAATAATTTAATTGTTGCAAATTATAGCCTTTCATTCTGCAATAAAAATAGATTTAGCGAATTATGAAATAAAATAAATGATAGTATTTTTACTAATCGGATATTTTGTTGGTAACTTCTTTGGCGAAAATGATAGTTAGAACGAGACTAAACCGCAAATGACCTTCTTGACAAAAGTGCAAGCAATGGAATTATTTGAAAATTTTGAAATAATAAGATTTAAAGAAATTGAAAAAGATGATTTAACAGGACTTGGAAAGATGAAACATTGGCATATATTTGATGTAATAGCCAAAAAAGTAGATATTATATAAATTATTTTTATAGGAGAAGATGGGATGTTAGATAAAGATGGAAATGTAAAAGAAAATTTAAAAGTGAGGAATAATAATGAAAATAATAACATTATGTGGAAGTTTAAAGTTTCAAAAAGAAATGATGAGAGTTGCAGAAAAAATGGCTTTGGAAGGTAATTGTATTCTTACGCCAGTTTATCCAGTTATAGAAAATTGTGAAAGAACAGATGAACAATTAAGCAAGATAAAAGATGCTCATTTTAAAAGAATAGAATTATCTGATGCAATATTAGTAATAAATAAAGACAATTATATTGGAAATAGTACAAATTTAGAAATTGAATATGCAAAAAAATTAGAAAAAGAAATTATATATTATACCGATTTAATAAAAGAAAATTAGCTATACAAAATATTTTTTACCGATATAATAATATAAAAAATAATTAATGGAGTTGTTGAAGATGAAAGATACTATAATTTATTTAATTAGACATGCTGAAACTGTTGATGAGAATGGAATTAGAAATACAAATGAAGATTCTCAAATGATTAATGAAAA
>USMB01000005.1 GCA_900555615.1 uncultured Clostridium sp.
ATCCAATTCCATATGAATATTACAAAAAATATGGAATAAGAAAATATGGATTCCACGGAACATCACATATGTATGTTTCTCAAAGATTAGCTGAAATTGTTGGAAAAGATATAAGTGAATTAAAAATTGTTACATGTCACTTAGGTCAAGGTTCAAGTATATGTGCAGTTGAAGGTGGAAAATCAGTTGATACAAGTATGGGATTAACACCACTTGCAGGAATTCCAATGGTAACACGTTCAGGAGATTTGGATCCATCTGTTGTAACATTTTTAATGAAAAAAGAAGGATGGACACCAGAAGAAGCAGAAAATATGTTAAATAAAAAATCAGGAGTTCAAGGAATATCAGGACTAGCACCAGACTTTAGAGAGATCGAAGCTGCATCTTATGGTGATAATGAAAGAGCTGCAATAGCAATTGAAAAATTCAAATATGAAATTGCATCATATATTGCAAAATATGCAGTTGCAATGAATGGAGTAGATTACATTGTATTCACTGGTGGAGTTGGAGAAAATCAAATAAATATAAGAAGAGGTATTTGCGAAAAACTTGAATTTATGGGAGTTAAAATAGATGTTGAAGCAAATAATGTTAGAGGAGTAGAAAAAGAAATATCAGCTCAAGATTCTAAAGTAAAAGTTTATTTAGTTCCAACAAATGAAGAACTTATGATAGCAAAAGAAACAGCAAGATTAGTAAAATAATAATGAAGAAAGGTAGAATATGGCAAGTGCAAAAGAGATACAAAATAGAAAAGTAAATGCAAGACTATATCCGATATATAAAATGATATCATGGGATTTGTTGTTTTATTATTCTATTATATATTTATTTTTAACACAGGCTAAAGGTTTTTCTGCCTCTCAAGTTTTATTGGCAGAAGCTGCTTTTACAAGTATGTGTTTAATAATTCAAATTCCAATAGGAATATTGGTGGAGAAGATTGGCAAAAAACGAAGCTTAGTATTTGCAAATGTGTGCATGTGTTTATTTACAATAGGATTGATTTTTTTGAAAACATATACACAGCTGTTTGTTGCATATTTTTTAGATTCAGTAGGATATGTAATAAAATGTGTTTGTGAAACTAACATATTATATGATTCACTTCCGAAAGGAAAGAAAAGAGGAAGTTTATATTCTACATTAGATGGATTAGGGGCTTCAAGATATTATATGGTCGATGCAGTAACCTCATTAATTGCAGGATATGCATTTGTTATAAGTCCATATTTACCAATTGTTTTGTGCTTAATAGGAAATATTATTTCTACAATATTGGCATCTAGGTTTAAACACACTCAAATGCCAGATGATGATGTAGAAGAAAAAACTAGTGTTAAAGAATATTTGTGGCAATTAAAAAATGCAGTTAGATTTACCAAAAAGTCTAAAAGAATAGCATGTTTATTGATATTTTTTGGACTAACTTCTGGATTAATTTACAATATGACAACATTTAGAAGTGGTATTCTTGAGCAAATAGAGTTGCCAGCACAGTATTTTGGATTAGTTTTTGCAATTTCTCAAGTTGCAGCATCACTATGTTCTAGAATGCAAAATTTGATACAAAAAAGATATAAAAATACCACACTTACACATTTAGGAATTCCATTAACAGTATCTTGTATAATTATTGGAGTTCTAGCTTTAGGAAAAATTAGTAATATAAAAACATATATTATTATTGCATTATTTATATTACAAGGAGCTATAAAGGGAGTATATAATGTACTTATATATAGATATTTAAATAATTTTACAACAAAGCAAATTAGGACAAAATTAGCTACTGTTAGAAATATTGTTTATAATTTATTTTCAATTGCAATTAGTCTGCTTGGCTCAGCATTATTACAATTTTCAAATGCTTCAACCGCAATTATAATTGTAGGAATTTCTATGACAATTGTAATGATATTATTATTGGATTATATGAAAGATAAGGTTGGATTAAAACCAGAAAATTATACTAAAGATGATTTAAAATATAGTACATTAGTACTGAAAAAATAAGTATTAGATATACCGCATTTTACATAAATTTGAATTATTATGTAAAATGTGGTATAATTTATTTATAAAAATTTTTATAAGGAGTGTTCTTTATCATGCGAAAAAACAAGGAAAATCGGAAATTCAACTTTAATGTAATTAATGCAGTTATTCTAGGTGTTCTGATTTCTTTAAGTCTAACTTTGCCTTTTATGAAAGGCAAGCAAGACAATCCCCAAAGTACGGAGGTTGTTTTGACAAGTGAATTTTCAATTGAAAGTGAGGGAGAAAACCACATAATAAATGTGGTTGAAAAACCTGCAACGGTTGAAAACATTGGAAGTGCTGAGCCTGAAGCCGAAGTGGAAGAGCCAGTAGAAGCTGAACCAGAGCAAGAGCCAGAAGTAGAGCAGCAGGTACAAGAGGTACAAGATTATTCTGAAACCAAAGAGTTTCAGGACCGATGCCGATTGACCTATGCAGAATCTGGTCTGGAAGATGAGATTGGGCAAGTTGCAGTAGCAGCTACCATTATCCATCGTCAATACAGTCCAGAGTTCCGTGCAGATGGAGATTTCTACCAGGTCATGAACAATGGTTTTTCCTCAGTTCGGAATGGTGAAATCTACATCATGACCAGGAATCCGTATGTCCTTTATTATGAGGATGTTCCAGAGAGAACCATCAGAGCAACTGAAAGAGCTCTTAATGGTGAGGACCCGACTGAACAGCTTCTGTGGGAAGAAGCTGAGAGACTTGGACTTGATCCAGAAGTGTATGCTGCTGGAGGAGCCAAGTACTTCTACAACCCCAATGTTTGTTCTGAGGCTGCTTTAGCTGAAAGAGCAAACATCAAATGTAAAGTGCAGATTGGCAACCATGTCTTTTATAAGGTGTGGGACCAGTAAAGCACTCCGAGGTGGACCTGCAAGTACAGGCCACCTTTTTTATTTTGCTATTTTATTGCAATTATAAGTAATCAATGATAAAATGCTTTTAGGAGGAGATGAAGATGTCAAAACATACAGAAAAAATAAAGGCTTTATATAAAGAAAACAAAAAATCAAGTTTAATTTGGTATTTAGTTTTAAGAGCATTTGTAATATTAACAATGATAACAAGTTTTATAAGAAAAGACTTTAGCAGTGTATTTTTATGTGGATTAACATTGATTTTATTTTTAATACCATTTTGGATTAATGCAAAATTAAACATAGATATTCCAAATGTAATGGAAATTATAATATTCTTATTTATATTTTCAGCAGAAATATTAGGAGAAATAAATAATTTTTATGGAAATATTCCTTATTGGGATACAATATTGCATACATTAAATGGATTTTTATGTGCTGCAATAGGATTTTCATTAATTGATATATTAAACAATTCAGAAAAATTTCATATTAAATTATCACCTGTATTTGTAGCTTTAGTAGCATTTTGCTTTTCTATGACAATAGGAGTACTTTGGGAATTTTTCGAGTTCGGTGCAGACCAGATTTTTAAATATGATATGCAAAAAGATAGAATTGTGCAAACAATATCAACAGTAGAATTAGAACCAGAAGGAAAAAATAAAGCTGTGATAGTAGATAATATATTTAAAACAGCTATATATAGTAATCAAAATGGAGAAGTAGTCGAAACAGATATAGATGGTGGATATTTGGATATAGGATTAATAGACACAATGAAAGATTTAATTGTAAACTTTATAGGTGCAGTTGTATTTTCAGTATTAGGTTATTTCTATATTTATAATAGGGATAAATATAAATTTGCAGAAAATTTTATACCAGTAAAAAGATTTGATAAACAATAAAATTATTGAAAAACAATAAAAAAGTATTGACAAATAATAAAATAAATAATATAATGCTCATATCAAAGGAGGAAATTCGTATGGAATTATTGATAGGAGCATTATTTTTGGCTATATGGCAGTCGATCTTATTTAAAAATCAAAATGTAGGATTGTCAGCAATATTATTTGTGCTACCAGTGTTGTACATAACATTCAGATTGTTAAAAGGAAAAATCGAAAATAAAAAGGCATTACTAATTTCAATACCAATTATTTTATTATCTATTACATATTTTATATTTGATAATACAGTATTTAAAATTATAAATATGATTGTAATACCACTTTTATATGTAATTATGATAATAACAGCAACTTCAAATAATCAAGGCAAATCAATGATATTTAAAATAATCTTGATGCTAATTCAACCAATTAATTATATAGGAGAAGTTGTTAAAAAAGGAATAAATTTAATATTTCCGAAAGAAAAAGAAGAAGGTTCAAAAGAAAAACACAATATTGTAAAAGCAGTATTTTTTACAATTGTAATTGCTTTAATTGTAATTGCACTATTAAGTTCTGCGGATTCAGAATTTGCAAATCTATTTGGAGATATATTTGATAACTTATATTTATTTAGCATACCAGCATTGGTAAAAGAATTCTTTAGTATTATTATTCCATTCTTTTATTTTGCAGGATTTTTTATGAATATGCTAGATAAAGACAATGGATTAAAAGAATTTGATGAAGAAGAGCCAAAAAAGAAAGATGGATTTACAATATATATGATGATAACCGCATTAAACGTAATATATTTGCTATTCTGTTTTATACAAATAAAATCATTATTTACAATAGAGAATATCAAATATTCAAGTTATGCAAGACAAGGATTTTTCCAATTGATGGTAGTATCATTAATTAATATTGTAATGATTTTAAAGGCTACTGGCAAGAACTTAAAAGAAACGCAAAAGCAAGCACAATACAAGAAAATAATATGTATAATGATGTTGATATTCACATTAATAATTATCATTTCATCATTTGCAAGAATGACAATATATCAACAAAATTATGGAAATACAAGATTACGTATATTGGTTGATTTTACATTAATAACAGAAATGATTTTATTAATTCCAACAGCAATGTATATATTAAAAGAAAATATAAATTTGATGAAAGTATATTTTATTATAGTAGTTTCAATGTATTGCTTGGTTAATTTTATAAATATTGATTATATAATTGCCAAAAACAATATTGATAGATATATAGAAACAGGAAAAATTGATGTGGATTATTTAAAAAGACTAGATAATACAGACACAATTGAACAATTGATGAGATTGCATGATACAAAATTTAAATATACAAGTGATAATGATTATCCAGATCGATCTTTGGTATTAAATAATAAATTAGACAATTATTTGGCATCTAAGAGAGATGAGTTAAATGAAAAGCATACTTTAGCAGAATTTAATTTATCAAGATGGAAAGCCAAAAAAGTTCTTGAAAAATTCAGATATAATTAGGGGGATGTATATGGAAATTCTAGGAGAAAATGGAATAGGAAAAATTTTAAAAATATTTTTACAGGTGTGTTTTTGGGGAGGAATAGTATTATTGATTATATTACCATTTCAATTACAAATGGTTGGGTTAAAACTTAATGCAACAGCTTTTGTAATATACCCAAATGGAATAGCTTTGTTAGTAATAGTTCGCCAATTTATAGGCCAATTTGACTCATTAAAAAATAAAAATCCATTTTGCATGGAAAATGTAAAAAGGTTAAAAATATCAGGTATAGCTTCTTTAGTGGAAACAGTGCTTTGGACAATAGATTTATTATATACAATATTTTTAGCAAAAGGTGCTGATGTAGTTATAGTGTTAGGATTAGCATTTATGATAATTCTATTTGCAGGAGTTGCAATTGCATTCTACATCTTAGCTGAGCTAATAAAACAAGCAACAGAATATAAAGAAGAAAATGAGTTGACGATATAAGGAGGCTATGATATGATTATTGTAAATTTAGATGTAATGATGGCAAAAAGGAAAGTATCTTCTCAAGAACTTGCAGAAAAGGTAGGAATAACTGCAGCCAATCTATCAATTTTAAAGACAAACAAAGGAAAAGCAATTAGATTTTCTACATTAGATAAGATTTGTGAAGTGTTAGAGTGTACGCCAGGAGATATATTGGATTATGAAAAAAAGTAGAAAAAGTCATTTTTTAGTCACATTGCAAATGTAAAATGAAAATAGGGTGATAGTATGTTGAAATTTATAAAAAGAGTAATAATTGCAGTAATATTAGTAATTATATTTGCAGGTGTGATTTTAACTTATAAAGGATATGAAATGTATAAAACTGCACTAAATGAAATAAGTGTAGCAGATAAAGTATCAGAAATAAAAAAAGAAGAAAATTATACAGAAATAAATAATTTACCTGAATTTTATTTGGATGCAGTAGTTGCAGTAGAAGACAGGAGATTTTACAACCATGGTGCAATAGATCCAATAGCTTTAGCAAGAGCCATTTTTGTAAATGTTAAAAATATGGAATTACGAGAAGGTGGAAGTACAATTACACAGCAATTAGCTAAAAATATTTATTTTACACAGGAGAAATCAGCATTAAGAAAAATAGCAGAAATGTTTATGGCATGTGAGATTGAAAAAAATTGTGATAAAGACACAATATTAGAATTATATGTAAATACGAGTTATTTTGGAGATGGATATTATTGTGTAAAAGAAGCATCAGAAGGCTATTATAATAAAGAGCCTAAAGATATGAATAGAAATGAAGCAAGTATGTTAGCTGGAATTCCAAATGCTCCATCAGCATATTGTCCTACTAAACATTTAGATTTAGCAAAACAAAGACAAGAACAGGTTTTAGATAAAATGGTAAAGTATAATTTTATTTCGGAACAAGAAAAAACAGAGATTTTAGATGAACCAAATGCGGTTGAAAAATAATAAGAAGGATGTTTCTAATTTAAGAGACATCCTTTTAAATTTCTATTATTTTCATATTATATTTATCTTCAAAAACTTTCTTTTTTGTGATATATTCTTTAGTTCTTACACCTTTTACATCTATTACATCATAACTATTATCAGAATTAAATACGATAAAATCTGCTTTATATTTTAAACCTGGTGCTAACATAAATGTAGGCTGTAAGCAAAATCCGTTTATTTCTTTTGCTTGCAATCTTAATTTTAATTGACAATAATAATCAGCTTCTTTTTGGCTATCAAATGTGTGCCCATCAATAGATGTTTTATTTGCTCTATATTTTGTTTTCTTTATTTTACTGTTTGTAAAATTTTTGTAATCATCAATACTCCAATGTTCCATTTTTAAGTACCCTTTCTTTTGAATTTAAAAGTATTATATACTAAATAAAACAAATGTGCAATATTTTTTTGCACTGAAAAGTTTAAAATGATTATATAAGGAAAATCAAAAAGTAGTTTCGAATATTTCAGCAGGTTTCATATCACCGCAATCACAAATAGATTGAAAAGCTATTTTATGAGCAACTACAATTACTGTATAATATTTATTTTTATATTTATCGATAACAGACATAACTCTAGTTTGTAAGTGTTCTTTTGTTTCCCAGTTTCGTTTTTCATTCTTTGGATAAACTCCATTGTTTTCAATATAATCTTTATAATAAGTTTTTAATTCGTCACTATTTTTATATTGATAAGTAAGATCAGGTTGCCATTCTCGAATATCTGGTTCTATAACAATATCAATACCAGTTTCTTTAGAAATTATGCTAGCTGTTTGCAATGCTCTTGTATATGGAGAAGATACAATAATTTGAGCATTTTTTAGTCGAGGGTCTTTTGAAGTTTCTATAACATATTTTATTTTATCTTGTTTTAATGGTGCTAAATCATGTCCATGACCTATAAAACCATGTGTGTCTCCATATGTGTAATCTGGTTCGCCATGCCTAATTAAATAGAATTTTGCCATATTCATTCCTCCAATTTTAATAATTTAAATAGTTTGCTTTTATTTTATTATTTTTAGTTTATTTTTTCAATATTTTTAAGTATTTTTCATGTTATTATTTTTTATTGCATAAAAAAATGCAATATGATAGAATAAGTAAAAAGAAAAAATGGAAAATGTAAGAGAGAGGGCTGTTAATGGGCGGAAAAACAATTATAAAGAATTTTTGTGTAGTATTATTTTTTGTTGTATTTATGATTGCAGGGATTGTGATATGTGAGAATAAATTGCCATCTGAGCCATTAAATGAAGATGAAATAAAAACATTGATTTCAAAATATACAAAATTTGATAATATAAAGATAGAAACTACTGAAAATGGCAACGGAACAGAAGAAATGAAAATAATGACAAATATAAAGGATGGGAAAACTAAAATAACTACAAAAGGTAAAAATTCAGAAATGATAGAATGGTCAGATTCTAAAAGTGGCGAAAATATAATGGTAGATGTAGAAAATAAAACTTGGTATGATATTGCTAAAGGTGGTAATGAAGATATTGGTCAAGACTCATATCAATTTATTGGATATGAAAAATACAACAATTCTAAATGTGCTATAATAGAACAAATAAATGAAATTTCATATGAAGGAAAAGATGCTGGACAATTATTAAAAACTACTGCAAAAATGTGGGTGGATTTAAAGACCGGAGTGGCTTTGAAAACAGAGTATAGCAATAATCTTGACTTAAAATATCAAGCTTATTCAGTAGTAACATTTAATAAGGTGACTGATGAAGATGTTATGAAGCCAGATTTGAATGGTTATACTCAGAGATATTAAATGAAAACTATTATTAAATTTGAAATAAAAATTATCGAAGTGCCTTTTTTGGATATCAAAAGAAAAGTAGCAAAAATTTTTGTATAGCACTTGTATTTACCATTTACAAGTGCTATAATAATGACTTGTAAAAATTTGTATCACATCACCAAACAATAATTATTGGAGGTAAGAGAGACAATGAAAAAATGTGAATTTGTATCCCTTGTGTTGGCAATAGTCTTAGGAGTAGTTTTAGGTTTATGGTATAAAACATTTAACGAAATTGGTGAAAATGTTGACTTTAGGACAATTGCAATATTTTTAAATATTGTGTTGTTATGGAAAATATTTGAAACAGCACATTATTTACTCAAAGAAACCAACAAGGAAGAATTAATTGTTCGGTTACTTTTCTTCACGAGTGCATTTGTATTGCTGCAATCTTTAATTTTGATTCAAATTGTTGTAGCAACGATTAGCGAGACAATCCTATGTGTAGTAATTGGGATTTGCGTAGTTATTTCCGCAATGTCAGGAACAGTTACGTATTTAGCATGGAAGTGCAAGAAAAAATAAGAGAATAAGCAATAAAGCAGGGCAATGCCTTGCTTTATTTGCGTTTATCAGATATAATTGGCAAAGAAGAAGGTGTCAGAATGAAAAAAATTTTATTAGTAGAAGATAATGAAACTATTGTATTTGGACTAAAATATTCTTTAGATCAAGAAGGCTTTAGTGTTGAAACAGCTAAAAATATAATAATGGCAAAGGCTCAAATAAAAAAACAGAAATTTGATTTATGCTTATTAGATATTTCATTGCCAGATGGTGATGGGTATGAGTTATGTGAATATATAAAGAAAAATGAAAGCATGCCGGTTATATTTTTAACAGCAAAAGATGAAGAAAAAGATGTTGTACAAGGACTTGATATGGGAGCAGATGACTATGTAATAAAGCCATTTAGAACTAGAGAATTAATTTCAAGGATTAATAGTGTTTTACGAAGATATCATAAAGCTGATGAAGAAAAAATAATAAAATGTGGTAATGTTAAAATTGATGTAGATAAAGCAATTGTGTACTTAGATGACAAAGAGATTGTTTTTACCAGTTTGGAATATAAAATTTTATTACTATTGTTTTCAAACAAAAATATTCTTGTAACTAGAGAACAAATTTTAGACAAGATTTGGGATATGGCTGGAAATTTTGTTAATGATAATACTTTGACAGTGTATATTAAAAGAATAAGAGAAAAGCTTGATGATAAAGATGGAAAAATAATTCAAACTGTTAGAGGAATAGGATATAAGGTGGTAGAAAAATGTTAAAATCTAAAAAAGTTACAATACCAATTATAGTGCTATCAATAATAATGATAGTAATCTCATCGATGATACTAAAAAACAAAGAGCAAGAGTATCAAAAAAATGTAAATGAATCAATATCCGAAATTGTAGGAAAAATAAAAGAAGAATATCCAAATGTAAAAGAAGAGGAAATAATAAAGATTTTGAACGAAAGCAATGAAGGAAAGTCAGAAGGGCAAAAAGTGTTGCAAAAGTATGGAATTAATATAAAAGAAAATCCAGCAATTGAAGCAATGGAAAATCAAGAACAAGAAATAATGATAATAAATGTAGTAAGTATAGGTGTAAGCGTCATTTTGTTACTGATAATTGTAAATATATATTATCATAGCAGAAACCAAAAAATACAAGAAATTATAAAATATATAGAAGCAATCAATAATAAAAATTATGATTTAAAAATAGCAGAAAATACAGAAGATGATTTAAGTAATTTTAGAAATGAATTATATAAAATAGCTATAATGTTAAAGGAACAAGCAAGTCAATCAATTAATGATAAAAAGGCATTACAGACTTCTCTTGAAGATATTTCACATCAATTAAAAACTCCATTAACATCAATTTCAATCATGTTAGATAATATTAGAGAAAATCCTAATATGGATGAACATACAAGGCAAGAGTTTATTTATGAAATTAGTAGGCAAATCAATTGGATAAATTGGCTAGTAATTTCTCTTTTGAAATTATCTAAGTTAGATTCTAATACAGCAGTTTTTGTACAAAAAGAGATTAAAGTAGAAGATTTAATAAATAATGTTGTCAAAAATTTGGCAATTCCAATAGATATCAAACAACAAAATGTAATTGTAAATGGATCAAGTGATGTAATGTTTGTAGGGGATTATAATTGGCAATTAGAGGCATTAACTAATATTGTTAAAAATTGTATAGAACATACTGTAGAAAATAAAAATATTTATATAAATTGGGAAGAAAATAATTTCTATACTAAAATAGCAATAAAAGATGAAGGTGTGGGAATTGATAAAAAAGATGTTAAACATATATTTGAACGTTTTTATAAAGGTAAGAATTCTTCAGAAAATAGTGTGGGAATCGGTTTGGCGTTGGCTAAAAGTATTATAGAAAAAGATAATGGATATATTATTTGTGCATCAGAATTAGGTAGAGGAACGACCTTTGAAATAAAATATATGAAACCATAAATTTAGAAAGTTCGGTCAGGAATATTGACAAGATATCTTTAATATGATAATCTGGTATTGAAAACCAGATAGGGTTAAGAAAGGAAAAAAATAATGGAAAGAGAAAGATATTTTAATGCAATCGAATTTAAAGATATCAAAGGAATAATATACAATTCAGCAAAGCAATTTGCCACAAATACAGCATTTATATTAAAACATAAGAAAGACAAAGAAGTAACATATGAAAATATAACATATAAAAAATTATTACAAGATATCAATGCATTTGGAACAAAGTTATTTCAAATGGGATTTAAAAACAAAAGAATAGCAATTGTAGGAAGAAACAGATATGAATGGGTAATAGCTCATTTATCAAATTTATTAGGTGGAATAGTTTCAGTTCCACTAGACAAAGAATTACAAGTAGATGAATTAGAAAGTTGCTTAGTTAGAAGCAAAGCAGATGTAGTAGTATTTGATGAAAAATATATTGATAATATAGAAGAAATCAAAAGAAGAGGAAATACTAATTTACAAGAATACATTTGTATGACAGCAAGAGAAGGATATCAAAACTTTTGGGATTTAAAAGAACAAGGAGAAAAGCTTTTAAATGCTGGAGAAAAGGAATATACAAAGACAAAAATTAAAGAAGATGAGTTGGGAATTTTATTATTCACATCAGGAACAACTTCAAAATCAAAGGCAGTAATGCTTTCACAACATAATATTGCATCAAATGTATATGCAATGTTATTAGTAGAAAACTTTTTAACAACAGATGTAAATTTAGCATTTTTACCATTCCATCATATATTTGGTTCAACAGAAATGATAGTAATGCTTGCATCTGGTTTAGCAACAGCATTTCCAGATGGATTGAGATATGTAGCTCAAAACCTAAGAGAATACAAAGTTTCATTATTTGTAGGTGTGCCTTTACTAGTAGAAGCAATCTATAGAAATATTGAAAAAGAAGTTGAGAAAAAAGGAAAAACTAAAACAATAAATACAGCTAAAAAGATAAGTAATGCATTGCTAAAATGCCATATAGATGTTAGAAGAAAAATGTTCAAATCAGTTCTTGATGCACTTGGCGGAAATATGAGATTTATCATTTCTGGTGGTGCACCATTAGATAAGAAAGTTGCTAAAGGATTCAACGAGTTAGGAATCGATTTAGTTCAAGGATATGGTTTAACAGAAACAGCCCCTGTAATTTCAGCAGAGAACTTCAAAAAGAAGAAGAGTGGTTCTATTGGATTCCCAATGGATAATGTAGAAGTAGAAATTATAGATAAAGACGAAAACGGAATTGGTGAATTACGTGTAAAAGGTCCAAATGTAATGTTAGGCTATTATGAAAATGAAGAAGAAACTAAAAAAGTTATTAGAGATGGCTGGTTCTATACAGGAGATTTAGGATATATTGATAAAGATGGATTCTTATTCTTAACAGGTAGACAAAAAGATATGATTGTTTTAAAAAATGGAAAAAAGGTATTTCCAGAAGAATTAGAAACATTAATTAATAGACTAGATTTAGTAAAAGAGTGCATAGTGTTTGGAATGCCAGAAGAGAATGATAAAAATGATTTAAAATTATCAGTAAAGATAGTTTATGACAAAGATGTTGCTAAGGAGAAATATCCAAATGCTTCTGAAGAAGAATTAAAGAAAATAATATGGGAACAAATAAAAGAAATCAATAAAACATTCCCACCTTATAAATATATTAAAAATATGATTTTAACTGATGAGGAATTAATAAAGACAACAACACATAAAGTAAAAAGACAAGAAGAAATAAAGAGAATATTAGGATAATTAATAAAAAAGCCTCTTATGCAAATTAATTAATAATGCATAAGAGGTTTTTGGCTTTTTTACAAAGATACCAATTGCCCGGTTACTTTAAATAAATTTGGAAACAATTGCTTAATTTCATCTTTGCTAAAGTCTTTGTTCATGAAAATTCTTTTCCCATCCACTATAGTGCAAATACTATAATGATCAGTTTTTGCAAATGACTTAGCAACATATGTAATTGTTTCATAAGTGTTCCCTATGTCGTTGTTTTCTAAAAATTGCCCTGATACTACCCACATATATAATGGATTTTGCATCAATGGGCTTTCAAGCGCTGAAGCTAAAGAACAAATTCTTTCATTTTTTCCAATTTTGTTTAAAACATGTGAAGGTTTCATAGCAGTACTCCTTATTATGATGTGTTATAACTCAGGCAAACAAAAAGCTAGATATTACTAGCCAGTATACTAATATTATATACTGTTTTATGTAAAATGTCAAACAAAAAAGTTATTTTTGACTATTGACTTTTAAAATAGTGATTATTATAATACTAATAGGTAATAATAAAAGAAAAGGAAGGTAATTATTATGAATCATGAAATGTATGAAATTATGAAAGATGGAAGAGGATTTATTGCAGCACTTGACCAAAGTGGTGGAAGCAGCAGTAAAACATTAAAAGCTTATGGAATTCCAGAAACTGAATATAACTCAGAAGAAGAAATGTTCAATTTAATTCATGAAATGAGAAAAAGGGTATTTACAAGTAAATCATTTACAAATGAACACATAATAGGAGCAATCTTGTTTGAAAAAACAATGATGTCAAAAGTAAATGATGAATTTACAGCTGACTATTTATGGAATCAAAAACACATTGTTTCTTTCTTAAAAGTAGATAAAGGATTACAAGAAGAAAACAATGGTGTAAAATTAATGAAACCAATTCCAGAACTTGCAGAAGAATTAAGAGAAGCTAATGAAAAGCATGTTTTCGGAACAAAAATGAGATCAGTAATTTATGAAGCAAACAGAGAAGGAATTGCTGAAATTGTAAAACAACAATTTGAATTTGCAAAAATAATTTGTGATGCAGGATTAGTTCCAATTATTGAACCAGAAGTTGATATTAATTCAGCAGAAAAAGAAAAATGTGAAGAAATATTAAAAGAAGAAATCAAAAAACAATTAGAAACATGGAATAAAGAAGATAAAATCATGTTCAAGTTTACAATACCAACAGTTGCAAATCATTATTTAGATTTATATGACTATGAATGTGTTGTAAGAATTGTTGCTTTATCTGGAGGATATGATGTTGATAAAGCTGTAGAACTATTAGCACAAAATAATAGAATGATTGCAAGCTTCTCAAGAGCATTATTACAAGATTTAAATGCACATCAATCACAAGAAGAATTTGACCAAAAATTAAATGATGTAATAGTTAAAATTTATAATGCATCAATATCATAAAAAAATTAAAAAAATTTTAGAAAATTAGCACTCTACTATTGACACTGCTAAAAATAAGTAGTATAATAATAAATGTAATAAGAAAAGAGCACATTCTAAGTACGGACTGTGCTCTTTTGCTAAATTAGGGTCGGTCCTTTTTTTAGCATGTGAAAAAAAGGACCGACCCCAAATTTACAAAGGAGGTAGATATTATGAATATACAAAAATTTACTCAAAAGTCATTAGAAGCAGTACAAAGTGCACAAACATTAGCGGTTGAGAAGCAAAATGCACAAGTAGAACAAGAACATTTATTGTTAGCATTATTAGAACAAGAAAATAGTTTAATTAAAGAACTATTTAAAAAAATTAGTACAACAGAGGGATTGGAAGAAGAGCTAAGAAATATAATAAGTAATATGCCTAAAGTTACAGGAGGAGCTACACAGAGTGATAGTATTTATGTATCACAAGATGTTAATAAAGCATTAGCTGATGCAGAAAACATTGCAAAGAAAATGAAGGATGAATATATTTCTGTTGAACATATTATGTTAGGAATTTTCGACAATGCAAATAGCAAAATTAGAGATTTATTACGTAGATATAGTGTTACAAAAAATGAGTTTTTAAAAGCTTTGTCAGAGGTTAGAGGTAGTGCAAGAGTTACTTCTGATAATCCAGAAGATACTTATGATGTGCTTAAAAAATATGGTCAAGATTTAACTCAATTAGCAAGGGAGCAAAAATTAGACCCTGTTATAGGAAGAGATACAGAAATAAGAAATGTAATACGTATTCTATCAAGAAAAACTAAAAATAACCCATGTTTAATTGGTGAACCTGGTGTTGGTAAAACTGCTATTGCAGAAGGATTGGCACTAAGAATTATTAGAGGAGATGTACCAGAAGGCTTAAAAGAATGTAGTATTTTTTCACTTGATATGGGCTTGTTAATTGCTGGTGCTAAATATAGAGGAGAATTTGAGGAAAGATTAAAAGCAGTATTACAAGAAGTTAAAAAGAGTGAAGGAAGAATAATTCTATTTATCGATGAAATTCATACAATTGTAGGAGCTGGAAAGACAGATGGTGCAATGGATGCAGGAAATCTATTAAAACCAATGTTAGCAAGAGGTGAATTACATTGCATTGGTGCAACAACATTAAATGAGTACAGACAATACATTGAAAAAGACCAAGCACTTGAAAGACGTTTCCAACCAGTAATGGTAGATGAACCATCAGTTGAAGATACAATTTCAATTTTAAGAGGCTTGAAAGAAAGATATGAAGTATATCATGGTGTTAAGATATCAGATAATGCATTAATTGCTGCAGCTACACTATCACATAGATATATTTCAGACAGATTTTTGCCAGACAAAGCAATAGACTTAGTTGATGAAGCATGTGCAATGATTAAAACAGAAATGGAATCAATGCCAACTGAACTTGATGAAATTTCTAGAAAAATTATGCAATTAGAAATTGAAGAAACAGCATTAAGCAAAGAAAAAGATGAAATTTCTAAACAACGTTTAGCAGATATTCAAAAAGAAAAAGCAGAATTAAAAACTAAATTTGATGCAATGAAGGCAAAATGGGAAAACGAGAAAGCTGCTATTGGCAAAGTTCAAAAATTACGTGAAGAAATTGAGCAAACTAATGCTCAAATTGAACAAGCAGAAAGAAGTTATGATTTAAATAAAGTTGCAGAACTAAGATATGGCAAACTTCCAGAGTTGCAAAAAGAATTACAAAAAGAAGAAGAAATTTCAGAAAAGAGCAAAGAAGATGGATTGTTAAGAAATAAAGTAACAGACGAAGAAATTGCAAAAATTATATCAAGATGGACTGGAATACCTGTTACAAAATTAATGGAAGGCGAAAGAGAGAAAATTTTGAATTTGGACAAAATTCTTCATAAGAGAGTAATAGGACAAGATGAAGCTGTTGAAAAGGTTTCAGAGGCAATTATGCGTTCAAGAGCAGGCATAGGAGACCCACGTAGACCAATAGGTTCATTTATGTTCTTAGGTCCAACAGGTGTTGGTAAAACAGAACTTGCTAAATCACTTGCAGAGGCATTATTTGATGATGAACACAATATGGTAAGAATTGATATGTCTGAATATATGGAAAAATATTCTGTCTCAAGATTAATTGGTGCGCCTCCAGGATATGTAGGATATGATGAAGGTGGACAACTAACAGAAGCAGTTAGAAGAAAACCATATTCAGTTGTATTATTTGATGAAATCGAAAAAGCACATCCAGATGTATTTAATGTATTGCTACAAGTTCTTGATGATGGACGTATTACAGATTCACAAGGCAGAACAGTAGATTTTAAAAATACAATTATAATATTGACATCAAATTTAGGCTCTGAATATATTTTGGAAGGAATTCAAGAAAATGGAGAAATTTCAGAAGAGGCTAAAAATAAAGTAGAAGAGTTATTAAAGAGAAGTTTTAGACCTGAGTTTTTGAATAGATTAGATGAAATAGTATTTTATAAACCACTTCGTAAAACAGAGATTTCTAAGATATTAGATCTTTTAATTACTGACTTGGAAAGAAGACTTGAAGATAAAAATATCAAACTTGTATTGACTCAATCAGCAAAAGACTATTTAATTGATAATGGTTATGATGAAGTTTATGGTGCAAGACCTTTGAAGAGATTTGTACAGAAAAAGCTTGAAACATTGATTGCTAAAAAGATTTTGTCACAGGAAATTTTGCCTAATACAACAGTAAAAGTTGATAGTAATCAAGAGGGGTTGTTTATAAGCTATGAATAATTTAATAATGAAAAAATCACAAAAGTAATTTGACTTTTGTGATTTTTTATGTATAATTAAATTGAATATATAAATTATTGGAGAAAATAATGGAAAATAATTATAGAAAAAGTAGAGGAAAACATAGTCAATCTTCTAGATATGGAAGGCCTACATATAGACAACCAGTAAGAAGAAAGGAAAAAGTTGTTAAAAAGAAAAAACTAAATATGAAAAAAGTATTGATGGTATTTATTATAATAGCAGCAATAATTATTCTGATAAATAAATCACCAGCTAAGAAAAAAACTAAAGAGGCTTCAACACCAGAAAATACGGTTGCAAATGCAACAAATACATTTTCAGGTAATACAACAGAAGATACAACAAATACTTCTTCAAGTAATACAACAGAAACGCCAAAAAAGGAAATTGATGATTGGAGAGTAACATTAGCTAATTATGAAAATATACTTCCAGAAAATTTCACAGTAAAAGTCTCAAATATAGATTCAACTAGGCAATTTGATTCAAGAGCAATAGGAGAACTTACAGATATGATGAATGCAATGCGAAAAGCAGGCATAACTAATATTTGGGTACAATCAGCATATAGAAGTGTTGCAAGACAAAAAGAGTTATATGATGCTAGTGTTCAGAAATACTTAAAACAAGGTAAAACACAAGAAGAAGCTCAAAAGCTAACAGATGAATATATCAATAAGCCTGGTTCAAGTGACCACAATTTAGGACTAGCAGTTGACTTTAACTATGTAGATAATAAATTTGAAAAACTAGAAGGCTTTAAATGGTTACAACAACATGCAGAGGAATATGGATTTGTACTTAGGTATCCAAAAGACAAAGAAAATATTACTAAAATTGCCTATGAATCATGGCATTGGAGATATGTTGGAAAGGAACATGCTCAAAAGATGAATGAATTGAATATGTGTTTAGAAGAGTATGTAGAATATTTGCAAAAAGGAAATTAATGTAGTATAATAAATAAGTTCGTTTTGTAAAATATCCAAACATAATTATGTAGGAGGTAAGCATGACAATACTTATTTTCGTAGCTATGGTTCTACCAGTAGAACTTTGGCTGTCAGTTCAAATGATTATTAAAGGAAAGAATAATTATGCAAGTGTTGGTGAATTGTTTTTTTCGATAGTATTAGCAGATGGATTGACAAAACTACAGCTTTCATGGCAACAAATTTTAGCAGTTGTTATTTTAGAATATTTTCTTGCAAAAGTGTTGTTGATAATCTTTATGATTGTTGCTAGAAAATACAGTTTTTATGTAATTAAAAGATTGGCAGCAGAAAAAAGAAAGAGAAAAAATACAGCATTTACAAAAAGATATTCTGATACAAGAAGATTGAAACGGATTAAAAAGTTTTATCAGGCTCAATATTGGCCAAGGCTAAAACTTGGTCTTCCAGGAATGGCCAATCAGACTCATGGAGTTACTAAAGTAAAATTTGATGATGAAGGTTTTCCAAAGTTCAGATCGTACTATAAAGTGAAATTGCAAAGAAAAGATTTCAAGAAAAAGAGAGAACAACACTTTTATATTTGTAATAAAAAACTATATAGAGCAGTTATGTCTAGTGCAACATTGAAGGTAAATTTAAAGCTTTCAAGCAAAGATATAAAAAGATTGGAACAAGAAGAAACGCCATCCAAGTATGTTTGGCATCATCATCAGGATGCAGGAGTACTTCAGTTGGTAGAGCGGTCCATTCACGAAAAAACTTATCATGTAGGTGGTTATTCCATCTGGGGAGGTAAGAACTAAAATTGAAATCCTCGGTCAATTTAGGACCGGGGATTTTTTTGACACTTTTTTATAAAAGTCACTTTGGAGTCACTATTGTGAAATATTATATAATCAAATAAAGTCAAAGACGAAATGTCTGGAAAGGAAAAGAAAATGGAAATTTTAAAAGTAGAGAATTTATGTAAGATATATGGAAAAGGAGAAAATGAAGTAAAGGCAGTTGACAATGTATCTTTTTCAGTGGAAAAAGGTGAATTTGTGGCAATTGTTGGAGCTTCTGGAAGTGGAAAATCAACATTATTACATTTACTAGGAGGAGTAGACAGACCTACTAGTGGGAAGGTATTTATAGATGGTGAAGATATTTATAAATTGAGTGATGATCAGCTTGCGATTTTTAGAAGAAGACAGGTTGGGTTGATTTATCAATTTTACAATTTGATACCTATTTTAAATGTAGAGGAAAATATTACATTACCATGTAATTTAGACGGAAAACAGGTGGAACAAGCTAAATTAGATGAATTATTGAAAACATTAAAATTGGAAAATAGGAGAAAACATCTTCCAAATGAATTATCAGGGGGGCAACAACAAAGAGTTTCAATAGGAAGGGCAATAATAAATAATCCTGCAATTATGCTAGCAGATGAACCAACAGGAAATCTAGATAGTAAAGCATCTGAGGAGATAATTTCATTATTAAGGCTTTCTAATAAAAAATATAATCAAACAGTAATTATTATAACACATGATGAAAAAATTGCTTTGGAGGCTGATAGAGTTATTACAATTGATGATGGAAAAATTATTAAAGATGAAAAATGCGAAAAAAAGGACCGACCCCAAATTCGCAAATTTGCTAAAAAAAGGACCGACCCCAAATTCGCAGAAAGGAAAGAAAAAAGATGAAAAATATATTAAATAAATTTACACTAAGAAGTTTGAAATTGAATATAAAAAGAACCATTGCAACTTGCATGGGAATAATAATGTCTACAGCTCTTATATGTGCAGTTGCAGGAGTAGCTTCAAGTTTTCAACAAACATTGATTAACCATACAATAGAGTTAGATGGAGATTATCATGTTGTATTTTTTAATATATGCAAGAATGATCAAAAATACATATTTGAAAATAGAAATGTTAAAAGTACATATATAACTCAAGGTATTGGATATTCTGAGTTAAAAGAAAGTAAAAATGATTATAAGCCTTATATGTATTTAATGGCTTTTGATAAAGATGCATTAAATAATTTTGGATTAAGAGTAACAGAAGGCAGATTACCTCAGAATTCAAAAGAGGTAGTTATTTCTAAACATATGGAAGAAAATGGCGGTGTTTCATTATATAAAGTTGGAGATAAAATTACTTTAAATATTGGAAAAAGAGTTGCAGATGATGGAAGTGAGTTAACACAAAATAATGTATATAATAATCCTAAAAATAGTAGTGATATAGATTATGTTGAAGAACATCTAACAAATACAAAAGCAGATGAGTTTACAGTTGTTGGAATAATTGAAAGACCAAACATAGAAATTGAGCCATATAGTGCTCCTGGTTATAGTGTTATTACATTATTAGATGATACTAATATGAATGCAAATAATCCAATAGATATTTTAGTTAAATTTAAAAATATTAAAGAAACTTATGACGATACAAAAGAAATTTCTAAACAACTAAGTCAAGGAAGTTCTAGTGTTAATAGTGAACTATTAAGATGGTCTGGTGTTGCAAGAAATGAGGGTACTTTACAAATGATGTATGGACTAGTTGGAATTGTAATGGGAATTATTGTTGTATCTAGTGTTTTTGTAATTAGAAATAGTTTTGCAATTTCTATTACAGAAAAAATGAAGCAATATGGTATGTTATCAAGTATAGGTGCTACCAAAAAACAAATCAAGAAAAATGTTTTATTTGAAGGCATGATATTAGGATTAATTTCTATTCCAATAGGAATAGCATGTGGTGCCTTGGCAACAGAAATTTTAATGCAAGTTTCAACTATTTTGGTTGGAAAAACTATGTTTACAAATGAAGTTAAATTTGTATTTAACTTGCCGCTTCTAGCTATTGTTTTAAGTGCTGGACTAGGATTTTTAACAATTTATTTCTCGTGTGTATTTTCAGCAAGAAAAGCTGCTAAGATATCACCAATTGATGCAATCAGAAGTAGTAATGATATAAAAATAAAAGCTAAGAAAATGAAATGTCCAAAAATAATTAATAAGATTTTTGGAATAGGTGGAGAAATTGCATACAAAAATCTAAGAAGAAATAAGAAAAAATATAGAACTACTGTCATATCACTTGTAGTAAGCATTACAGTATTCATTTCATTAAATACATTCTTAAACTATGCATTTGGAATAACAGGCACCTATTATCAAGAAATGAATTATAATGTATCTATATTTGCATCTTACAAAGGAGATTCATTTGAAAGTGAAAAACAAGAATATGAATATTATCAAAAGTTTGTAAAAGAAAATAACATAAGTAAATATTCAATTGTAAGAACAGCAACTTTAGAAAAAAGTAATATTGATAACTATTATACAGATGAATACAAAAAATATTATTTAAATGATGAAATGAAAGAAAACCAAAACAAGCCTAGTGTTATTCTAATGTCTATTGGAGATAATGCTTATAAAGAATATATCAAAAAAATAGGTGGAAAATATGAGAATTATAAAGATTCTATAATTTATTATGATAATTCTGCTATATATATTGCTAATAATGGTGAAGATACTAAAAAAATAGTTCCATTAAACATAAGTGCTAATGATATTATAGAAGGAATTCCATTCAAATATAATGAAGAGGGAACAGAAAAAACAACCTTAAAAATTGAAAAAGTTGCAGATAGAGACAATCCTTTAGAATCAGGAAATTTCACATCAATAGGTACATTTCTTATTAGTGATGAATTAATGGATAAATTTGAATATAATTGTGCAAGATTACAAGTTGATGTAAAAAATGATGAAGAACTATGTAAGAAAATAGATGAAGAAAAATCAGAGCTTGCCAAAACAGGAATGTCAGTAAGCTATACCAATTACAAAGAAGAAGCAGATTATCAAAATAAGACGGTATTACTTATTTCTATATTCTTATATGGATTTATAACAGTAATTACATTAATTGGAGTAACAAATATATTTAATACAATAACAACAAATATGAATTTGAGAAGCAAAGAATTTGCAATGTTGAAATCAATAGGAATGACTAAAAAAGAATTTAACAGAATGATTAATCTAGAAAGTATTTTTTATGGTGTAAAATCTTTGATAATAGGTATTGTTCTTGGAACAGGAATTTCATACTGGATTTATAAGATTTCAGCAGGAAGTGATGTAACAAGTAAATTAAAATTCATATTTCCAACAAAGCCAGTAATTATATCAATTGTATTTATAGCAATTATAGTTGGAATAATTATGAAATATTCTTTAAATAAAATCAATAAACAAAATATTATTGAAACAATTAGAAATGATAATATTTAGAATTAATAAAAAATTAATATTTTCTCTATTTTTTCTTAATAAAGATTTGGTATAATATGGAGGAAATGGAGTAAGGGGGATAAAATGTACAATATTTTAGTAGTAGATGATGACAAAGAAATTGTAAAAGCAATTGAAATTTATTTAGGAAAAGAAAATTATAACATATTTACAGCATATGATGGAGAACAAGCATTAAAAGTAATTCAAGAAAATAAGATCCATTTAGTTATATTAGATGTTATGATGCCTAAAAAAGATGGAATAGAAACTTTAAGTGAAATTAGAAAAGATAAAAATATCCCAGTTATTATACTATCAGCAAAATCAGAAGATATTGATAAAATAAATGGATTAAATGTAGGAGCAGATGATTATGTAACAAAACCTTTTAATCCTGTGGAATTAATTGCAAGAGTTAATGCTTTGATAAGGCGTTATACTAAATTAGGAGGGGCTCAGAAAAATGAAGAGCCCGCTTCTGCAATATCAAAAGAAAATATAATCAGAGTTGGTGAACTTGTTATAAATGATGATTTAAAACAAGTTGTAGTTGATGGAAAAGAAGTAAAGTTAACTCCAACAGAGTATAATATACTAAAGTTTCTAGCTAAAAATAAAGGACGAGTATTTTCAATAGAAGAAATTTATACAAATGTCTGGGAAGGTGAATGTTATGCAGCAGAAAATGTAATTGCAGTTCATATAAGACACATAAGAGAAAAGATCGAAATTAATCCAAAAGAGCCTAAATATTTAAAGGTAATATGGGGAGTAGGATACAAAATTGCGTAAAAAAGGACCGACCCCAAATTCACATGCGAAAAAAAGGACCGACCCCCAATTAGCATGCGTAAAAAAGGACCGACCCCAAATTCACACGGAGGTAATATGAAACAGAATAAAATTTTAAAAATATTAAGTTATATAATATTGTCTATATCGATTGCAACTATGATTTTGTCTGCAATTAGTTTTGGATTTAAAAATTCTACACGTTATGATAAAGATACATATTTTTCTTCAGAAACTTTTGCATATGATTATATCACAACTATAATTAATATTGCTAGTAAATTAATATATAGTCATTCTAATTATCCTAGTGTTAAAGATGGAGATATTCAGATATATTATTTGAAGAATTATTATTCAGAAAATGGTTATATTGTTAATGAGTATTTTAATAGTTCAGAAGTTGCTGAAATTAATTTCTTGGTAATTTATAATAATAAGGCTATAACAAATGTGAATTCTAATTCTATTGAAGATATAAAACATGTAATTGAAACTTCTGCTGATAATGCTAATGCCACAGATCATGCTAGCATAAAGAAAGCTAATATATTAAATGGAAAAATTCAAGCAGATTCAGATGTCCTAGAAAAATATGGAACAAAATATTTGAGTAATTTTATGATTACATATTATACAACAGATACTGAAAAAACAGATACAATACTTTCAGATGGAAGATATATAGAATATGTAACACCTACTGCAAAGGATTTTGAGGTATATACTTCTTATACTGAGGAATTGTCTCAGAATGAAGAGAGGCAATTGGCAAGTAAATTTTTGGATGCAATAGAACCGATTTCACAAAATGCATATATTATTTTACCAATAAGTTCTGCTGTAACAATATTATTGATAATATATTTATTAATAACTATTGGACATAAAGATGATGAGAAAACTATTGAACTAAATGACTTTGATAAAATGCCATTAGAAATAATCCTTATAGTTGCAGTATTTTTGATAGTACTTCCATTTATCATTCTTTCACAATATGATAGGATGAATAATGCAATGTTATCATTAGGTATAACTGCATACATTGATGTATATATTGTTTCTGCAGTAGTATTACATACAATGATAAAAAGAATAAAATCTAAAACTTTTTTAAAGTCTTCAATTATTGGACAGATTTTAATTTGGTGGATAAAAATATTTAAAAAGATATTAAATAAGATTCAAAAAGTATGGAATACAATTACATATTCTGCAAGTGTAACTTCAAAAGTTATAATTGGTACTGGAATTATTGCTTTTATCTGGTTAGTAATTATTGCTATGTTTTCGGATAATAAAATGTTACCTTTAATTATAATTGCTTTAATTTGCTTTATGTTGTATAAAATAATCAAAATTATAAAAGAATATTCACAAATAGAGAATAAGCTTAAAGATGTGTATAATGGAAATAATCAAACTGAGCTTAAAGAAGAGGACTTTTCAATGGTATTTAAAAGCTCTGTAAAATATTTAAATAATATTTCTAATGGACTAGAAAATGCAGTTCAAGAAAGAATGAAAAGTGAAAGAATGAAGGCTGAATTAATTACTAATGTTTCACATGATATTAAAACACCATTGACTTCTATTATAAATTATGTAGATTTGTTAAAAAAGGAAGATATAGCAAATGAGAAAGCAAATGAATATATTAATATATTAGACAATAAATCTCAAAGACTTAAAAAATTAACAGAAGACTTAATAGAAGCTTCTAAGGTTTCTACAGGAAATGTTTCATTAAATTTAGAAAAGATAAATATAGTTGAGCTTATTAAGCAAGCCATTGGCGAGTTTGAAGATAAATTTCAAAATAAAAATTTACAAATAATAGTTAATTGCAATGAAAATGAGATAAATATAAATGCTGATAGTAGATATATGTATAGAATTGTAGAAAATCTATTTAGTAATATTTATAAATATGCATTAGAAAATTCAAGAGTTTATATTGATATCAGTATAGTAGATGGCACAAATGTTGTGATTGAAATGAAAAATATATCAAAAGATAAGCTTAATATTTCTGCTGATGAATTGATGCAAAGATTTGTTAGGGGAGATAGATCAAGAAATACAGAAGGAAGCGGACTGGGAATTTCAATTGCTCAAAATTTGACAGAATTGCAAAATGGAACATTTGAATTAAAATTAGATGGAGATTTATTTAAAGTAAAATTGACATTTAATATTATTTAGATTATACTTAATGTTTGGAGAAAGAAGGACCAAATAATGAACTCAAAAAACAAAAAATTAAAAATAGTAAAATTTATAATGTTTATAATAGTAATAATAGCAATGATTGGGATGACCGTATATTTATTTCCAGTTATGAAAAATTTATCAACATATGAAGGACAGATAGCTTTTAAAGAAAAGGTAAATAATTCTGGAGTTTGGGGCTTTTTAGCTTTAATTGGATTACAATTTGCACAAATATTTTTAGTTGTTCTACCAGGAGAACCATTGGAAATACTTGCAGGAATGTGCTATGGTGCTGTTGGAGGAATGTTCTTTATATTTTTCTCGGTTGCACTTACAACAACTGTTATATATTTGTTAGTTAGAAAATTTGGAAAAGAACTTATTTATGACTCTTTTGGAAAAGAAAAAATAGAGAAAATTGAAAATAGTAAAGCTTTTCAAAATCCGAAAAATCTTGAATTTATATTTGCTATATGTTTTGCAATAGTAGGAACACCAAAAGATTTATTAACTTATTTAGGAGCATTATTCCCAATAAAACCAATAAGATTTATTGCAATTGCTACATTCTGCAGATTTCCTTCAATAATATCTTCAACTATAGTCGGACAATATTTTTCACAAGGAAATTGGAAAGTAAGTATAATTGTATATTTAATTACATTTGCTATTACATTTTTAATGATTTGGTTAGTTAAAATCTTTGATAAAGATAAAATAACTCAAAACGCATTAAAAGAATTAAAATAAATGAAAAAAGATAGTCTACAGGGCTATCTTTTATTTTTTTATTGTGATATACTTATTGCATGAAAAAGGAGAAAGAATATGACAAGAGATGAAATAATTCAAAAATTAAAAAGAGATGAAAATGCAGAATATACCTTGAGATTTGAGTATAAAAACAAAAAGTATGTAAGAGCTGTAAAAAATGATAAAAATCAATTAAAAGATGTGTATTATGAAATAAAAGAATCAGAATTAGAGGAAGTAAAAAATCAAAATTTACTAGATGCTTTTAATGCAAAATATAAGCATGATGCAAATCCGATATTGTACTAAGGAAAGAGAGAATATATGAGTAGAGTAGAAAATCCAAATTTAGAGAAATTCATAAAAAATTTCGTTGTAAATGCTTTAGAAAATTGCAATGATTTTGTAAAAGTATATAAAAAAGGCTTTGCAAGAAGAAAAATAGAAGATAATGTTAAACATGTATTTTCAAATGAATATAGTAAGAGTAATCTTGGGTATCATAAATCAAATGAAAGTAGTATTACAATATGTAGTAATAAGAGAGATGAACCACTCTTAACACCAAAAGATGTATGTAATGATGAGGATAAGCTTACTACAATTCTACATGAGTCTATACATGCAATTTTAACTAAAGATGAGCAATATTGTAAAAAACATGATATTGTTTATGGTTCTGGAATGTTTGAAATTTGTAAAACAGGAGAAAGTGGAAGAGGTCTTAATGAAGGATTGACTAATTGGATATGTAGAGAGGCAGGACATTATACAATTACATATCCTGAATTAACTAATCTTGTGTTTGAATTGGAATTAGCAATTGGTACAGAAAAAGTAATGAAATTAGGAAAAGGTGATTTAAAGAAAAATGTACCACAACTACTTGGAATGAATAAGGCTGAATGCAAAGCTTTTATAGATGAAACAGATGAGATATGCTATAATTATTATAAGTTAGTAGATATATCTGTATTGATATCGATTTTAAAAAAATATTTAGATAATAAAGATAATAAAACTTTTGAAGAACAGCAAAAAGGTATCTTGAAAGAAGCTCAAGAATTAAAAGTTGATGATAAATACAGTTTGCTTATAGAAGAAATAAAAAATTCTCATGTAGAGAACTCTATTAAAAACCAAATTTCGCTATTAAATGATGCAATGAAAGAATTGTTTGAAGAAGAAGCTGGAATGATAAAAGATACAGAGAGTAGAATATTTACAAAATATTTTGAAAAAGAGTGGAATGAAATCCTAAAAAGTCAACAAATTGCAAAAAAAGATTTTATAAAATTTAGAGATTTAAATGCTTTAATGTATAAAGAAAATAGCTTAAATGAAGATGCTTCTGAATATTCGTCAGAGAGATTTCAAAGACAATTTGAAATTGCTAAAAAATTATATTTAAATGAACTTATAAAAAATAGTGCAATTTATTATAATAGTGGAAAATTAACATTAGAACGAGCTAAAAATCTTATTGATAATGCGACAGAAATTGGAGAAAACGAACGAAATCATATGATTGAAAATCTTTCTGTTATAATTGCAAAAGAT
Organism: uncultured Clostridium sp.; assembly: GCA_900555615.1. Taxonomy (GTDB): domain Bacteria; phylum Bacillota; class Clostridia; order TANB77; family CAG-508; genus CAG-269. The sequence goes on from USMB01000005.1 coordinate 27,878, forward strand.
AATGCTGTAGCTGCACAAAAATTGATGGAATATTTAGTGGATAAGAATAAAATTGAAGATATAAATCAATATGAAATTTATTATGCTAAAGCAGGAAAGTCAAATATTCAGTTATTTGCTAAAAATAAAAAAATAGAATTTACGTCAAATTCAATTTCTAGAAAAAATATAAAAGCAAAAGATATAATAGAAAATCCTAATGGCATTTTTGAGTTTACGCTTGCTCTTAATGAAAATGACAAGAATATTATTAAAGAGTTTTTACAAATAAAAGAAAGAATAGAAAAGCAAAATCCAGACGCAAATATAGAGATTTTTGATAGAACAATAGTAGTTGATTATGGATATAAGAAAAATATATATTTTATTGAGAATGGAATGGTATTACCGGCTGAAATAGAAAATATGGAACCTATTAGAATAGGATTTCAAACTGATAAAAGAAAATTGTTACCAGTAAAATATCAAAAAAGAAACTTTTTTGATAGAATTATTCAAAAAATAAGAGATAATATTCTAAAAAATCCGAATGAAGCAGTTCTCTATAGTGGTGGTAATTCAGATAAAACAAAAGAATTTAGAAAAAGTATGGTTGTATATAGAAAGAATGACGCTGGTAGTCAAAGAAGAAGAAAAAAAGATAGAAAAATAGTTTATAGAAAAACAGATTCAGATGAGAAATCACGCTAAAAACTTTACAAATTATGTAGATTAGTGTATAATACAAAAATAGCAAAACAGTTGAAATATAGGGAGGAGAATATAATATGACATTAGTAGAAGATTTAAAATGGAGAGGATTAATAAAAGATATATCAAGTCCAGAATTAGAAGAAAAATTAAATAAAGGTGGATTAACATTCTATATAGGAACAGATCCAACAGCAGATAGTTTACATGTTGGACATTTATCAAGCTTTTTAATATCAAAAAGATTAAAAGAAGCGGGACATCATCCAATACTTTTAGTTGGTGGTGGAACAGGAATGATAGGAGACCCAAGACCTACAACAGAAAGAGCAATGATAAGTAAAGAACAAGTAAGACATAATTTTGAATGTTTGAAAAAACAAGTAGAAGATATATTTGGATTTGAAGTTGTAAATAATAATGATTGGTATCAAGATATAAATGTAATAGACTTCTTAAGAGATTACGGAAAATGTTTTAATGTAAATTACATGTTAGATAAAGATATAATAAGAAGAAGACTTGAATCTGGAATTACATATACAGAATTTTCATATATGATATTACAAGCATTAGATTTCAAACATTTACATGAATGTAATGGAGTTGACTTACAATGTGCAGGGTCAGACCAATGGGGAAATATAACAGCGGGAATTGATTTAATAAGAAAATCAACAGGTGATGAAGTTTATGGATTTACAATGCCATTAGTAACAGATTCTCAAGGTAAGAAGTTTGGAAAAAGTGAAGGAAATGCTTTATGGTTAGATAAAACAAAAACATCAAGTTATAAACTATATCAATTTTTTGTAAATGTAGAAGATAGTATGGTAATAGATTATTTAAAAATTTACACATTCTTATCAAAAGAAGAAATTGAAGAATATGCAAAGAAAAATGCAGAACATCCAGAGTTAAGAGAAGCACATAAAGCTTTAGCAAGAGAAATTATTACATTTTTACATGGAAAAGAAGAATATGAAAGAGCAGAAAAATTAGCTCAAAGCTTATTTAATAATGAATTTAAAAATTTAACAAAACAAGATATTGCAGACTTATTTGATGAACAAGATATGAAAAATGTTGAAAGCAATATTGGAATAGTAGATATGGTTGTAAATGTTGGTGCCGCTTCTAGCAAAAGAGAAGCAAGAGAATTCATCTCAAGTGGAGCTGTATCAATTAATGGAGAAAAAATCACAGATAATACAATCACAATATCAGATGATATGTTTATAGACAATACTTACATAATTATAAAGAGAGGTAAGAAAAATTACTATATAGGTAGAAAATAACCCATTTCTAAAAAAATAATAAAAGGAGAAAGGAAATGGAAAAAAATTTAGAAAAAATAAAAGACCTATTAACAAATAAAAAATATAATGAATTAAAGAAAATTTTAAATGAACTTAACAGTGCTGATATTCCTGGAATATTAGAGGAATTTGATAAAGAAGATGTAATCAGAATTTTCAGATTATTATCAAAAGAGCAAGCAGGAGAAGCTTTTTCTTATATGGAATCAGATATGAGAGAAAAGCTTCTTGAAGATTTAACAGATAGAGAATTGAAAAGTGTAATAGATGAATTGTTTATGGATGACACAGTTGACTTAATAGAAGAAATGCCATCAAATGTTGTAAAAAGAATATTGAAATTAGTAAATAAAGAAGACAGAAATACAATAAATGAATTGTTAAAATATCCAGAAGATAGTGCTGGAAGTATAATGACAACAGAGTTTATTGATTTAAAAGAAAATATGACAGCAGAGCAAGCTCTTAAAAGAATTAGAAAAATTGGAACAGATTCTGAGACAATATATACTTGTTATGTATTAACAGAAAAGAGAATTCTAAAAGGAATAATAAATATTAAAGATATTTTAATTGCACCAAAAGAAAAGTTAATCAAGGAATTAATGGAAACAAATATAATATCAGCAAATACATTAGAAGACAAAGAAGAAGTTGCTAAGAAATTTGATAAATATGATTTTTATGCATTACCAGTAGTTGATAATGAAAGTAGATTGGTTGGAATTATAACAGTAGATGATGCTATTAATGTATTGCAAGATGAGGCACAAGAGGACTTTGAAAAAATGGCAGCAATAACTCCAACAGAAGAAGGATATTTTGAAACATCAGTATGGAAACATGCTAAGAATAGAATTGTGTGGTTATTGATATTGATGTTATCAGCAGCAATAACGGGAAATATATTAGCACAATATGAAGCGGCATTTGCAGTAGCACCATTGTTAGTTGCATTTATACCGATGATAATGGGAACAGGTGGAAACTGTGGTTCACAAAGTTCTACATTGATAATTCGTGGACTTGCAACAGATGAAATAAAACTAAAAGATATTTTTAGAGTTATTTGGAAAGAAATAAGAGTTGCTTTTATAGTTGGAGTGGCACTTGCGATAGTTAATGCTATAAGAGTAATAATTCAATATAGAGATATTAAACTTGCAGTAGTTTTAGGAATTACTTTAATAGTAACCACAATTATTTCAAAAGTATTAGGCTGTGTTTTGCCAATGCTTGCAAAAAGATTAAAATTGGATCCAGCCATTATGGCTGCACCACTTATTACAACATTAGTAGATGTATGTTCAATATTAGTATATTTTCAAGTAGCTACATCTATTATGGGACTTTAAAGTAAGGGGTGATTAAAATGGAAGAAATAGTTGAATTAATAAAAAATAGAAAATTTTCAGAATTAAAAGCAAAATTAAGTGAAATGAAAAGTGCTGATATATCAAGCATATTAGATGAGTCTACTAAAGAAGATGCTGTTATAATCTTTAGACTTTTATCAAAAGAAAAAGCAGGAATGACATTTTCTTATATGGAATCAGACATGAGAGAAAAGCTAATAAGTGATTTAACAGATAAAGAGTTAAAAGGCATATTAGATGAATTATTTATGGATGATACAGTTGATTTAATAGAAGAAATGCCATCAAATGTGGTAAAAAAGATTTTAAAAGCTGTAAATAAAGAAGATAGAAAAACAATAAATGAATTGTTAAAATATCCAGAAGATAGTGCTGGAAGCATAATGACAACAGAATTTGTAGATTTGAAAGAAAATATGACAATTGAGCAAGCTCTTGATAGAATTCGTAAATTAGCAGTTAATTCTGAAACAATATATACATGTTATGTTTTAAATCAAAATAGAATATTGCAAGGAATTGTAAGTATAAAAGAAATATTACTAGCAAAAGAAAATTGTTTAATTTCTGATTTGATGGAAACAAATATAATCTCAGTAAATACTTTAGAAGACCAAGAGGAAGTAGCTAAAAAGTTTGATAAATATGATTTATATGCATTACCTGTAGTAGATAATGAAAATAGATTAGTTGGAATTGTAACAGTAGATGATGCTATTAATGTATTACATGATGAGGTAGAAGAAGACTTTGAAAAAATGGCAGCTATGCAACCAACAGAAGATGGTTATTTTGAAACATCAGTATGGAAACATGCTAAAAATAGAATTGTTTGGTTATTATTCTTAATGCTTTCATCAATTATAACAGGGGCAATTATAACAAATTATGAAAATGCATTTGCAGCAATTCCAATATTAGTAGCTTTTATTCCTATGATAATGGATACAGGTGGAAACTGTGGTTCACAAAGTTCTACATTGATAATTCGTGGACTTGCAACAGATGAGCTAGAGCCTAAAGATGCATTAAAGATTTTATGGAAAGAGATTAGGGTTGCTCTTGTGGTAGGTGTGATATTAACACTTGTAAATGGATTGAGAATTTTTGTACAATATAAGAATTTACAATTAGCAGTTACAGTGGGATTAAGTATATGTGTAACAGTAATTTTATCTAAGTCAATTGGTTGTTTGTTACCATTAATAGCTAAAAAATTAAAGTTAGACCCAGCAATAATGGCTGCACCTTTAATTACTACTATTGTTGATGTATTATCAATACTAGTATATTTCCAAATTGCAACAGCAATTATGGGGTTGTAAATAAATAATGTGAAAATTGTGTGAAACTTGGCACTCTACTATTGACATTGCTAATATATAGATATATAATTAGCACTTGAAAAGGAGAGTGTTTTTATTATGAGTAAAAAACAATTTAAAGCAGAATCTAAGAGACTATTAGATTTAATGATAAATTCAATTTATACAAACAAAGAGATATTTTTAAGAGAATTAATTTCAAATGCGAGTGATGCGATGGACAAATTATATTATCGTTCATTAACAGATAAGAACTTAAATGTAGATCGTTCAAAATTAGAAATTAAAATAGAATTAGACAAAGAAAAACGTGAAATAAGAATAAAAGATAATGGATGTGGAATGACAGAACAAGAATTAGAAAATAATTTAGGGACAATAGCACAAAGTGGTTCATTAGCATTCAAAGAAGCAAATGAGAAAAAAGATGATATTTCTATAATAGGACAATTCGGTGTTGGATTCTATTCAGCATTTATGGTTAGTGATAAAGTAACTGTAGAAAGTAAATCTGTTGATGAAGAACAAGCTCACAAATGGGAATCAACAGGTGCTGAAGGTTATACAATAGAACCATGCAATAAACAAGATATAGGAACAACAATAATATTACACATAAAAGAAGATAATGATGATGAAAAATATAGTAATTATCTAGAAAACTATAAAATACAAGAATTAATAAGAAAATATTCAGATTACATTAGATATCCTATAAAAATGGATGTAGAACGTAAAGAGAAAAAAGAAGGAACTGAAAATGAATTTGAGACAAAAGTAGAAACAGAAACAATGAATAGTATGGTTCCTATCTGGAAAAGAGAAAAAAGCAAAGTAACAAAAGAAGAATACAATAACTTCTATACAGAAAAATTTAGTGACTTTATGCCACCACTAAAAGTAATTCATTCATCAGTAGAAGGACAATTCACATATACAGCATTATTATATATTCCATCACATTTACCATATGATTACTATTCACAAGCATATGAAAAAGGATTACAATTATATTCAAATGGTGTGCTAATAATGAACAAATGTAGTGAATTATTACCAGACTATTTCGGATTTGTAAAAGGATTAGTAGATAGCCCAGATTTATCTTTAAATATTTCAAGGGAGATGTTACAACATGATAGACAATTAAGAGTTATAGCAAAAAATCTTGAAAATAAAATTAGAACAGAATTACAAAACATGCTTAAAAATGATAGAGAAGAATATGAAAAATTCTTTAATACATTTGGAATGCAATTGAAATATGGAACTTATGATAATTATGGAATGAATAAAGACAAATTAAAAGACTTGTTAATGTTCCATTCTTCAGCAGAAAAGAAACTTGTAACATTAGATGAATATGTTTCTAGAATGAAAGAAGGACAAGATACTATTTATTATGCTTCAGGAGAGTCTGTTGATAAAATAGATATGTTACCACAAGTAGAAGGGGTAAAAGATAAAGGATATGAAATTTTATATCTTGCTGAAAATGTTGATGAATTCATAATGCAAACATTACAAGAATATAATGGAAAGAAGTTTGCAAACGTTTGTGCAGATAACATAGACTTAGAGACAAAAGAAGAAAAAGAAGAACTTCAAAAAGTTAATGATGAAAATAAAGATATGTTTGAAGTTATGAAAGAAGCGGTTGGAGAAGAAGTTGATAAAGTTAGATATACTCACAAATTAAAGAATCATCCAGTTTGTATAACAAGTGAAGGTGCAATTTCTGTTAAAATGGAAAAAGTTATTAATGCTATGCCTAACAATGAAGAAAAGGTAAAAGCTCAAACTATATTAGAGATTAATGAAAATCATCCAATTGCGAAGAAGATTAAGGAATTATATGCTTCTAATAAAGAAGAACTTAAAGAATATACTAAAGTTCTATATGCACAAGCTAGATTGATAGAAGGATTGCCTATTGAGAATCCAACAGAAATTAGTAATTTGATTTGTAATTTAATTGCAAAATAGTTAGATTAAAAGAATACGTCATAGTAGCGTATTCTTATTTTTTTCATAAGATATATAAATGGAGGTATTGAATATGAAAAAAATAATGGAAGTAAAAAACATTTGCAAAACATATCAATCTCAAAATGGAGAAATAGAAGCATTAAAGAACATAAGTTTTGATATATGTGAAGGAGAGTATATAAGTATAATAGGACCAAGTGGATGTGGGAAATCTACATTATTATCAATAATATCAGGGCTTGAAAATAAAACATCAGGAGAAATTTACATAGATGGAAAAATCGGATATATGTTGCAAAAAGATAATCTTTTAGAATGGAGAACAATTTATAAAAATGTATTATTAGGTTTAGAAATTCAAAAAGAAAATACGCCAGAAAATAGAGCATATGTAGAGGAACTATTAAAGAAGTATGAATTGTATGAATTTAAGGATAAATATCCCACTCAATTATCTGGTGGAATGAGACAAAGAGTTGCACTTATAAGAACATTAGCTATTAGACCTAAAATCTTGTTATTAGATGAAGCATTTTCTGCATTAGATTATCAAACTAGATTAATGGTTACAGAAGATGTTTATAAAATCTTGAAAGCTGAAAATATAACAGCATTAATGGTTACACATGATATATCAGAAGGAATATTCCAAAGTAGACACCAAGTCGAAAATGCTTGAAAAACGATTTGAATTCAATTTCATTTATAGCAGATAAATTAACCGCACTAAGTAATAAAAATGGTTATTGCCATGCTAAAAATAGATATTTTGCAAATTTGTATAATGTGGCTAACGAAACAATTAGTAGATGGATTTCACATTTAGAAGAATTAGGTTATATTTATACAGAAATAAAAAGAAATGAACAAAAAAAGTAATAGCTAGATACATATATATTGCAGATTTAAATTATATAAATGATGGACAAGAATATAGGGATGAAAAATTTTTCGTACCTCTATGTAAAAAAATACATACCCTATTGAGAAAATAATAAATAGGTATTGATAAAAATGTCAAAGATAATAATATAAAAATTAATATTATAAATGTTAATAGATGATGATTTATTTTATTTTTAATTAATGCAAAAAGATCATAAAATAAAATAAAATAAAATAAAATAGTACAGTACGCAAAAGTAGGGATTTTCTTAATATTTTTGCTTAGAAAAATTCTCTAGGTAGACGAATGAGCAAATACAGGGAAGAAGAGACTTACAAAGATTTCATGCTCCATTTTGCCGTGTCAAGGTAGGTAGGCGACTGCGTAAGCTGTCGAATATCCTACCTTAAATGGACTATTTTAGGTAAGGTTTTAGACTTATGAGGGCAGGTGTGTGATAGCGAAAGCTATTGTATACCTGCCAATGTTCTATTATATGAGAGATTAATTGAAAGTTACTGTTAAAAAAAGTTGTCTTTGGACATACTTTGGGATTCACGAAACTAGTTGCAAATTATGTAAAAATATGCTAAAATATAATTTGTAAGCAAAAAGCTACAAATTTTGAAAAACAGGAGGATACGGATATGAAAATAACTTTACCCATACATGGACGGGAAAGGACATTTTCAGAAAAAGAGCTTATAGCTATTTTGGAGAAATACTTTTCAAATGAAGCTACTGAGCAGGCAACTACAGCAAAGGTAGCACAAGTTCCAACTGAAGACCAATGGTTTGAGGTAAATCCTCAGACTATCAACCAAAGTCTCTTTAAAAAAAAGAGAAAAGACGAGAGGCAGGAGAGAACACGTAAGCTAATTCTGGAGGCATTTGCTGAGGTAAAGAGCAGTCCAGAAAAATATGGCAGAAAGTTCAAAACTATGATGCCCAAGAAAACATGGACATATAAAACTGTTGCAGAGCTCAAGCAGTTGGCTTGCGAATTTGGAAACCATAATGCAGATTGGGTCGAGCAAGCTTTAGAGTGGGCTCAGAGAATTTGCAACGGTGAATCGTGGGAAGCTGTTTGCAATAATGCAGATACTGCTAATTGGTACAGATTAGTTGTATGGAAGAATGGCTACGCGCGGCTTGTTGGCGGTTCGCGTCATAACAGCGATTACTATCCGGCGTCTGACGTTGTCAGCGGCGGTTGCAATTCTGATGACTGTAGCTACCACACTGTGCCGTTGGTTGTGCTTTATGAGAAGTAACACTGGCCACTGACAGCCTTTTAATAGGCTATAGCAAAAAACAAAAAAAGAGGAAGAAACTTTAATAAGTATCTTCCTCTTTTTTAAAATTTTACATAATTTGACTTTTGGATATAAATTTGGTACAATAAAAGCAAGAGCGAAATGCTTTATATTTTGAAAATACAGGAGGATATAAGACATGAAATTGGAAATTGTTTTCAAAGATGGAAGAAAGGAGACTTTCGACGGTGTCGTAAGTTTCAACGTAACAGAGGAACAAATTACAAAAGAAGAATGCCATGCATCTGATCTGGCACAGACTCCAAGCGAAGGAAAGCTTTTTGAAGTCAATCCTTTGGGAATCGACCGGAGCAAGTTTGAAAAGCCTATGAGCAACCGGAAGCAGGAATGGACACGGCAGATTATTCAGAAAGCATTTGCGGAAGTTGACAAGCATCCTGAAAAATATGCTTCTGCGTTCTACACCCTGATGCCTGAGAAGAAATGGAACGGCTACAAAACTGTTGCAGAGCTTAAGGCGTATGCTAATGACTTGGATGGTCAGATGGCTGACTGGGTTGAGCAGGCGCTTGAATGGGCTCAGCGGCTTTTCAATGGCGAAAGCTGGGAAACTATCTGCAATAATGCAGATACTGCCAACTGGTATCGTGTGATTCTCTGGGAGAATGGCTGCTACCGGCTTGTTGGCGGTTCGCGTGATTACGGCGATGACTTTCCGGCGTCTGACGTTGACTTCGGCGATTACGATTCTGATAACCGGGTCAACTACACTGTGCCGTTGGTTGTGCTTAAGAAAAAGTAACACTGTCCACTGTTACCCATTTTCGAGGAGGCAAAATCCAAAACTAGGGGGATATACTCGAATGAGTATATCCCCCTTTACACATTAAAAATAGGGGGGATGTAAAATGTCAAATAATGAGTTAATTATTATACCTAAAATAGAAAAATATACAAAATTTAAAATCTATCAACCAAAAGAAAGAATTATTAACGAATTAGACCAATATTCAAAGACATACAAGGGGTTAATTTCTGTGGATATAAAATTAATGAAAGAAGAATGAAAATAAGACATGCAAGTAAATGCAGAATGAAAAGAAAATTAAAAAAATACACCCAACAATTAAAAGATGGAAAAATATCATTGCCTGAAATACAGAGAAGTATTGCAGGCTGGCTTGGCTATGTTAAACATGCAGATTCTTATAATTTGAGAAAAAGTATGTTTTATATAGAGGGATAAGTTTAGAACACGGCTTGTTGGCGGTTCGCGTAATAACAACAATAACAATCCGGCGTCTGACGTTAACAACAACGATTACAATTCTAATAACAGAATCAACAACACTGTGCCGTTGGTTGTGCTCTAATATTTTTGTGAGATTATATATTTTACGGAATATATACAGTGCTAATATTAGATATTAAAGGGAACTTATTCCTTCTTAAAAGAAATTTTAAGTAAATATGAATTAGGAACATTTATATTAGTAAGCAAATTTGCTGAATATATAAATGTTTCGTTTTGTTTTATAAAAAAATTTTTGAGTCGGATTTTTAAAGAAAAATGGATGTATATATAATAAGAGGCAAAATTAATTTAAAAATTTTTATAACTTTAGGGAAGAAAAATTCAAAGATAATTAATGTATATATAATAGAGGGGTTAATAGTTGCCTCTACAAAGTTTATATGTTTAAAACCAGAATAATAAGCATTTCGAGGCATATAAATTTAAATGAATAATTTAAAAGCAGCAGGAGGCTATATGAACGAATCATTTAAAATTAATGTGTATTTTGATGAAAAGGGTGAAGAATTAGAAAGCTTAATAGAACGTCTACTAATTGATATATTAGAGAAAAAATAACAAAAAATTTTTATAATTTCAACATTTAAATTCTCTAAAAAATCAGTTATAATTTAAGCTTTCTATCAAGCATGGGAAGGAGGAGTAATGCTTGAACAAATAGAAAAAACAATGTACAATGTAGCAATTTATATAAGATTATCTAAAGAAGATGTAGATAGAGGTTATGATGAAAGTGAAAGTATAAAAAATCAAAGAACATTACTAACAGAATATGTACAAAAATTAGGTTGGGAGTACAAACTCATAGATATTTATATTGACCAAGGCTACACGGGAACAAACTTCAACAGACCTGCTTTTCAGCGAATGATTAGAGATATTAATTCAGGAAAAGTTAATATGGTTGTAACAAAGGACTTATCTCGTTTGGGGCGTGATTACATAGAAACAGGAGAATACATAGAAAAATGGTTTCCAGAAAATAATGTTAGATACGTTTCAGTAACAGATGGAATAGATACTTTTGAAACAGCAAATGGTAACAATGATATTGCACCTTTTAAATCAATATTAAATGATATGTATTCTAAGGATTTGTCGAAAAAAATTAGGACAGCTTTACATACTATGCAAAAACAAGGAAAGTGGGTAGGAGGAAAAACAGCAATAGGGTATATGAAAGATCCAAACGATAAAAACAAATTAATCATTTGTGAGCCAGAAGCTGAAATAGTAAAGACTATTTTTAATATGGCATTAGCAGGAAATCAAGTCGGAGTTATAAGAGATTTTTTAAACACAAACAATATACCAACAGCAAATCAATCCAGATATAATAAAGATTCATTTTGGGAAAACAAAACAATAAAAAATGTATTAAGAAATAAAGTATACATAGGAACAACCCAGCAAAATAAAAGAAGCAGAATAAGCTATAAAAATAGAAAACTTAGACCAAACCCAGAAGAAAAATGGATTACTGTAGAAAATACACACCCACCAATAATAGATAGAAAAGTTTTTGACATGGTGCAAAAAATAGTAATAGTACAAACCTATAATAGAAATGAAAAGAAAAATACATTTTTGCTAGATGGCTTACTTTTCTGCTATGAATGTCATCATAAAATAGGTGTAAGAGGAAAAAAGAATGGACATTATTATATGGTCTGTAATAATTATCGTAGGAATTCAAAATTGAATCTCTGCACATCACATGGCTTTAGTTATGAGAATTTAGAAGAAACAGTCTTAAGCTACATAAAAAATCTATTTACTGAAATTGATAGCGAAAAAATAGAATTAAACATTAGAAAAGACAGAAACAAATATGACTATGAAAAAATGTTAAAAAGGCTAAAAAATGAAGTAAAACTTATAAATGATAATATAGATCAAATGTATGTCGATAAATTAAATGGGAAAATAACTGAAGCAATGTATGAGAGATTATACAAAAAATTAATAGACGAGGCAAAGCAAAAAGAAAATGAATACACAGAGATAAAAGACATGCAAGACAATTCTAAGCAAGATGATAGTGAAAATATAAAAAAGATGGTTAATGAATTTTTGGGATTAAAAGAACCAACTCCAGAAGTTATGAAAGTAATTATCAACAGAATAGAAATACATCAAGATAAACAAGTAGATTTATATTTTAATTTTAAACAACTAAACAATATTAAACAAAACTGTCTACTTTGACATCAACCAGAAGCAATAAGTATGTCAGACAGAGTAATAGTATTATCACATAGACCAGCAACAGTAAGAAAAATATATACTGTTGATTTTGAAATGGAAAATAGAACTCCATTAAATTGTAGAGAAAATCCTAAATTTAGTAAATACTTTAATTTGATGTGGAAAGAGCTTGGAAACAAAACTATATAAAATTTGTTCTAATCTTGACCTTTACAACATAATATGGTAGTATCAGGAACGTAGGAGAAAGACAAGATGGAAAAAAGAGATTTATATGATAAAAACAGACAAAAAACAAATGAAATAATAGATGCCAAAGAAGCGATACCAGAAAACAGATATATACTTGTAGTACTTACATTAATTCAAAACGCAGAAGGAAAAATACTAGTTCAAAAAAGAAGCGAACAAAAAGGTGGCAAATATGGATTAACTGCTGGGCATGCTAAAATGGGAGAAACATCAAGACAAGGAATGATTACAGAAATAAGAGAAGAACTAGGAATTAACATTAAACCAGAAAGTTTAAAACTAATGTATTCAGAAAGAAATGATATAGACAGATGTTTTTATGACTTATATTATTTACAACAAGACATAGATACATTAGTATTAGAACCTAAAGAAGTTGAATTTGTAAAATGGTGTTCAAAAGAAGAAATTAAGGAATTATGCAAAAATAATGAGTTTAAAAAATCACATATTGAAGCATTCGAAATATTAGCAGATAAAATATCCTAAGTTTTTGAAATTTAATAAATTGGAGTGTGATTATATGCCATCCATAGCACAATGGGATGTAAATGATGATTGTAATTTAAATTGCAAACATTGTAGAGTGGCTGAAAAGAATTTAAAAGAGCCAGCATTGTCATTAAAACAAGCCAAGGAATTATTAGCACAATTATATTATTGTGGTGTAACAAAACTAAATTTATCTGGAGGGGAACCATTTTTGCGAAAAGATATTTTTGATATTTTGGAATATGCAAGAAAGTTTGACGATATAGTAATTACTACAAATTGTACTTTACTAAATGAAGCTAAATGTCAAAAATTAGCTACTTTTCCAAATACACGATTATCTATTAGTATTGATGGAATGAAACACATTCACGACGAATTTCGAGGCAAACAAGGCACATTTCAGAGAATAATAGATACTCTCCCTGTGCTAAATAAGTATAATATTCCATTTTCTATAAGATATACAATTTCTTCAGCTACTATTCAAGATGCCAAAAAGGTATTAAAACTAGCAGCAGAAAATGGAGCACAAGACTTTAATACAAGAAGAGTTATATTAACTGGTAATGCCAGTGAAGAATTATTAGTATCAAACGAAGAATATAAAAATATTATAAAAGAATTAATTCAAGAATCAAAAGAACTAAATATCAAATTTAGAACAGGTGATCCAACTCTTATTCCAATTTTTCCAGAAGTATTTGGAATAGATATAAAAGAAGCGGAAAAATATTATGCAGGATGTGAGGCTGGAGATGAGATTATATACATAGATTTTAAAGGTAATGTTGGTGCTTGTTCTTATATTCCAATTTTTGCAGATAATATAAAAGATAAATCATTAGATGAAATCTTAGAAAAGAATAAATTATTTATAACTCTAAAGCAATACAAAGAAAATTTAAAAGGCAAGTGCAGACAATGTACATATAAGTCTATTTGTGGTGGGTGCAGAGCAACAGCATTAGCACTAAAAAATTCGCTACTTGAAGAAGATCCACTTTGTTTATTGTAAAGGAGGTGGAAGAATGGACGATAAAAAGAAAATAGTTACTTGCAGAATGTGTGGTTAATATGAGTATTTTTCCAAAGAAATTAATTAAAGGTAAAGACGATTTCACTACTTTTCATATGAGAATTTGCAATAATTCTGATGAAGATATTATAGGACAGATTAAATATAAAGTTATACTGCCTGATGGCAATTCAATAGAGATGGATATAGATAGAACAGAAAAGATAGAGGCTAATTCAGAATTAAATGAATATGATAATTTTTACATAAAAGCTGAATATCCAATTGGTAGATATTTTGTAGAAGGCAGATTTATATGGGATGGAATGGATATCTTATCAGATACTAATAAGGATGATTTTTTTGATGTTATTACTAAAGAGGGAGAATGAACATGAGAAAAATTGATGGTTTAAAATTTTTGCAAAAATATTTTCCGGATTTGACAGTTGATTGTTTATTTATAGATAAAATAGAAAATTTGAATGAACAATCTTTATATTTAAAAAATAAGAATGAACAAATTTGGAGAGTAAGGGGAGGGCGAAAGAGTGGTTCTGAACTTAATTTGCCACAAGGTACTTTTCGTACTCCTCAAGATTTAAAACAATTCATATGGGAGCAAAAACAAAAGGACAGTAATATGGATTTTGTAATTCATAGAGTTTCACCAGAATACTTTACTGCTCCTTTTGTTGGAACTTTGGCTGTTTATAATAATTGTGATAGACCTGGAATAAAGATAGAATTACAACAAGCTACCAAAGAACTAGTTAATTCAATAGATAAAGGCAAAAGACCTCGTGATTGGGAAGCTTGCCTTATTTTAGATTATGAATTTTTAAGCAAGTCTCCAACGGTTTTAAAGAGAGACCCTAATGTAGATATTAATTTTTTGAAATATTCTATTGTGGCAATTCATGAAGTGGGAGAAGAGATTTTTGCACTTTATGAGGAAAAGCAGGAAGAAGCGGAAACATATACTAGATTCAATATTTATAATCTTGGACAAGTTGTTTTAGATGACCACAGAAGTAAAGAATCTTTTATTTCAAGATAAGTCACCAAAACTTTCTTTTTACATAAAATATATCAGAGCTGTCGATTTACATATGCAAAAAGAAAGGGATGAGTATATGAAAGAAGTTTCGAAAGATAGAAAAAAGTATTTAAGAAAAATTAGGTTAAGAAAAATAGAAATTTTAATAACACAAATAGCAATTGTTATAGCATTTATTGCATTATGGGAAATACTTGCTCAAAAAGGAAAAATAGACAGTTTTATTACAAGTCAACCTTCTAGAATAGTAAAAACTTTTATGAATTTGTCTTCAAATAATTTAATAGAACATTTAAAGATTACAGTAGAAGAGACTCTTATAGGATTTTTGTTGGGAACTATAGCTGGAGCAATTACAGCAATAATATTGTGGTGGTCTCCATTCATCTCCAAAGTATCAGAACCATTTTTAGTTGTATTAAATAGTTTGCCTAAAATAGCACTTGGTCCAGTAATTATTATCTGGGTAGGAGCAGGGATGCCTGCAATAATTGTTATGGCATTATCAATTTCATTAATAGTTACAATTCTTGAAATTTTAAATGGTTTTCTACATACAGATAAAGAAAAAATAAAAATGGCAAAAACTTTTAATGCAAATAAAATACAAATATTAAATAAAATTGTAATTCCATCTAATATTCCAACATTTTTTAATACATTAAAAGTAAATATAGGACTTTCACTAGTTGGAGTAATTTCAGGAGAGTTTTTAGTATCTAAAGGAGGACTTGGATATTTAATTGTTTATGGAGGGCAGGTCTTTCAATTAGACTTGGTTATGACAAGTGTTATAATCCTAGCAGTTGTCGCAGCTCTAATGTACGAAAGCATAGTTGTTTTAGAAAAAATTTTTGTAAAATAAACGAGGCAGATATTAATCCGCCTCGTTTTAACATATTTAATTTTGAGAAAGCAAACTTGTAAAATAGCTGTTTTTAATTAACAAATTGTCTGAGCAAAAATCAATCATATATTGCTTGTGTTTCAAATCTAATTCTTGATTTGCCATATTTACAGTTGCATGAACAATGATATCTTGAGCCATTGTTACTAAATCAGAATAGCTAAATTTTAATCTATCTTTATAGTTAGAATAATTGTTTATGACGAATATAATTTCAGTCAACTCTTTTCCATAATCATCAGAAATTGAATTTAACTTATCTATTAAAGTACCATTATAATAAGCTTCTAAAGCATTGTCAGTTCCATAAATTAAGACCACACTCAGAAAGATTTTTATCTGAGGTTATTAATGCATGAGCCAATTCATGCAAGATAATGCTTTGTTTTGAAGACTCAGTTTCATTATAGAAAAATTCTGGGTTTACAACAATGATATTATCGATGCTTAAATATAAAGCATAATTTTCATTTTTGGTGTTTTCTGAAGATTTATCTGATTCGTAAATTTTTACTTTTTCGAAATTATCCCAAGAAAGAAAGGGATATTGTGTTTTTAAATTAGATGTGAAATAATAATTTTTACAAGTTTCTAATAATGTATCTAATTCACTGTTTGACTTTAGTGATTTTCCAAAACTATTTGAAGGTTCAACCCAATTAATGTTAAAATTCCATTTTTGAGCGTAAATGTAATTTTCTCTATTACGTTGTTTTATATAAGTGCTAGCAAGTGAAACTGTAGAGAAAACTAGCAAAATGCAACCTATCCATGTAATCATTAGTAGTAATTTTTCGCTTAGTTTTTTCATACGAAAAAAATCCTCCTCAAATCTTAAAACATGTTTAAATTTTTACTACGGAAAGATTATACCATATCTTGACAGACAAGTTAACATAATCACAATAAATTGAGGTCGGTTATTTTTTTGACACCAAAATAGATAAAATGTCATAAAATAGAGTAGAAAAGGAGGAAAAAGTATGAAAAATGTTATAATTAGTATTTTAATTATAGTACTTATCATAGCAGGTATATTTGGTGTATATTATCTTAGAAACAGAAATACTGAAGAAACATCTGATTTAACAGAAATAAAGTTAAATGAAGTAACACGTTCTGTATTTTATGCACCACAATATGTTGCTATTTCAAAAGGATTCTTCAAAGATGAAGGATTAAAATTAGACATAACAACAGGTCAAGGAGCTGATAAAGTAATGACAGCAATATTAGCAGGTCAAAGTGATATTGGTTTATGCGGACCAGAAGCAGCAATTTATGTATATAATGAAGGCAAGGAGGATTATATAGAAGTATTTGCTCAATTAACTCAAAAAGATGGTTCATTTTTAGTAAGTAAAGAGCCAACAAATAATTTTTCTTGGCAAGATTTAAAAGGAAAAACTATAATTCCTGGCAGAAAAGGTGGAGTGCCATATATGACACTAGAATATGTTTTGAAGAAAAATGGATTAAATCCTCAAACTGATTTAGTTCTTGATGATAGTATAAAATTTGATTTGATGGCAGGAGCATTCACAGGGGGAACTGCAGAATATGTTACATTATTTGAGCCAACAGCTTCAATGACACAAAGTGCAGGAAAAGGATATATTGTTGCATCAGTTGGAGAGGCAGCAGGAGAGGTACCATATACAGCATATTGTGCCAAAAAAAGTTATATTACTAATAATAAAGAAACTGTTGAAAAGTTTACCAAAGCAATTTATAAAGGGGAACAATGGGTTAAAGAACATAGTGCTAAGGAAATTGCAGAGGAAATTAAAAGTTTCTTCCCAGATACAACGGTTGAATCACTAGAAACATCAGTTCAAAAATATAAAGATATAGATGCATGGAAAGAAAATCCTGTTTTAAAAGAGGAAGCATTTGATAAGCTTCAAGAGATTATGACAATGGCTGGTGAACTAAGTAAAAAAGCCCCTTACGATAAAATCGTAAATAATAGTTTTGCAGAAAAATTTAATTGACATGTTATGTAAAGAATGGTATAATTGCTATATCATTCTTTGCGCATATTTGCAAAGACAAAAAAGGAGAAATAATTAAATATGAAAGAAATGGAATTAAGAAATGTAAAAGGAACAACAGACTATTCACCAAAAGAACAATATATAAGAAACTATATATCAGACACATTAAAAAGTGTATTTGAAAAATATGGATTCAAACCATTACAAACACCCTTATTATGCTATTATGATTTATTAGCATTAAAATATGATGAAGATAATGACATATTAAAAGAAGTATATAAAGTAACAGATCAAGGAAACAGAAATTTAGCTTTAAGATATGATTTAACAGTTCCATTTGCTAAATATATAGCAATGAATCCAAATACAAGATTACCTTTTAAAAGATATGAAATAGGAGAAGTATTTAGAAATGGACCAGTAAAATTAGGTAGAGATAGAGAATTCATACAATGTGATGTTGATAGTGTAGGAATTGAAGGTCAATTAGTAGAAGCTGAATTTGTAGCATTATATGTAGAAGCATATAAAAAATTAGGAATAAATGTTGTAATAAAATATAATAATAGAAAATTCTTATCAGGAATAATAATAGAAGCTGGTATTTCAGAAGAACTTGTAACAGATACAATTACTATAATTGACAAGTTCGAAAAAATGACAAGACCAGAGCTTGAGAAAGAATTTCAAAAAATAGGATTAAATAATGAACAAATAGAAAAATTATTTATGTATTTAAATATGAATGCAGATGAATTAATTAAAATAGAAAATTCAAATGAAACATTAGCAGAAGGAATTCAAGAATTGGAAACATTAAAACAATATATTGGTGAATTAGGATTATTGGAATATGTACAATTTTCACCATCACTTGCAAGAGGACAGGAATATTATACAGGAACAGTATATGAAGTATATGTAAAAGATGGAAGCATTACATCAAGTATTGGCGGGGGAGGTCGTTATGATAAAATGATTACAGACTTTATCGGAAACGGAATGAAATATCCTGCTGTTGGAGTAAGCTTTGGACTAAATGTTATATATGAAATTTTAAAAGATAGAAAAGAGTTTTCTGAAAAAGCTTTAACAGATATATTTATTATCCCAATGGGAACAGAAATCCAATGTTTAAAAATTGCGCAAAATTTAAGAAATGCCGGATATAAAGTTGAAGTAGAAATGAAAAGCAAAAAGATGAAAAAAGCATTAGATTATGCTAATAATGAAAATATTCCATATGTATTGATATTAGGAGAAGATGAATTGAGCAATAATTGTATTACTTTAAAAGATATGAACAATAAAACTCAAGAGCAAATAAATTTAGATAATTTAACAGAAAAGATTAAAAAATTAGTATAATTGGTTTACATATTATTATAATAATGGTATAATATTCTAGTACGAATTATTTATATATTATAAAACAATGTTTTATAATAAGAACAGAAAGAGGTTTTATATGGATTGCAATGAGTATTCGAAAATAGGTATAAATAGGATGTATAAATGTTATAATGGGAGACTATGTAATGAAATTGAAAGTGAGGAAGATGTACTAGAACGGCTTGAATGTATACCATGTAAATCTAGAGAATTATTAGAATATGTATGGACGTTAAATCCTAAATACAAAGGAAAAACACTTACTCAAGTCGAAAAAAAATTAGGAATTACTAGAAAAGAGGCAGAAAGTAATTTCCATTTTGGAAAATATGTGTTATATTTTAAGGATTTCAAAGAAATAGACTTTAAGGAAGGAGTTAAATTAGGCATGCTAGCAAGAGCATACTATAAAGATTATCGCATTCACTTCCATAAAGGTAAGAAAAGCGTAAAATACATGATAGATTCTAAAAAGTTTATTACATGTATTAATCTGCTAAAAGAGGATTACAAATTCGTATTAATTCAGCATTATGGACTTTTTAGAGGCAATCCTCTTACATATGCAGAGCTTGGGAAAAATCTTAAGATTTCAATACATGCAGTACAGACTATGGAAGATTTAGCACTACGGGAATTGAGGCTTGTAAGCTTTAAATTTTTGGAAGAACTTGATGATTATTATTGCGATTTGCTGGTTTTAGTGTATGATAAGAAAATTTCAAAAAAGGAATACAATGCTTTAAGACGGGCAGGAATATCGACATATGAGGAATTGAAGAACTGTGCGCCAGAAAGATTAATATCTTTTTCCGGAATTGGTCCTAGAATGCTCAAGAATTTGAAGGAGGTTCAAAAAACTTTATAATTGGTATAATAGTAGATGTTTTCATGATTTTGAAAATATCTACTATTTTTTGCATAAAATGTATAGACAATTAAAAAAATATATATTATAATACATCTAGTATTAAATACTAGATGTAAAGGAGGATAAAATTATGAAGAGAACAAAATTAGATGACAGGGTATTACCTACATATACAAAAGGAGAAGAAATCTTCAATATGGTATCACATATTGTAGGAGGAGTTGCAGGAATTTTAACAATAGTTTTAAGCAGTATATTGGGAGCACTAAGACATAATACATATGGAATAATAAGTGGTATAATTTTTGGGGTATCTATGATATTCTTATATACCATGTCAAGTATATATCATGGATTAAGTCCAAAATTAAAAGCTAAAAAGGTATTACAAGTGTTAGATCATTGTGCAATATTTGTACTAATAGCAGGTTCTTACACACCATTTGCATTATGCACATTAAGAGAATATTCTACAGCATTAGGATGGACAATATTTAGCGTAATTTGGGCATTTGCAATATTAGGAATAACATTAAATTCAATAGACTTAAAAAAATATAAAGTATTTTCTATGATATGCTATCTTATAATGGGATGGTGTATAATTATTAAAGTTAATTTACTTCCAACATTACTTGGAATTCCTGGATTTATAATGCTTGTAACAGGAGGAATAATTTATACAATAGGAGCAGTTTTATATGGTGTAGGAAAAAAATATAAGTATATGCATTCAATTTTTCATTTATGTGTATTTTTAGGAAATATGCTACATGTTATATGTGTATTAATGTATGTAATTTAAAATTGACAATCTAGGCAAAGTGTGCTAGAATAGTAATGTTCGAAGGCAAATTGCCTAGTTTTTTTATATTGATAGGAGGACAACATGAACAAATTATTGCTTTTGTTGGATATGTTGGATGCTAACCCGAGTATATCGCTTAGCAGTGCTGGAGCAATGGGAAAAAATGTGCATTTATATGCATTTTCTGTTCCAGATTTGAAGGCTTTAAAGCTTCCGGACCCCCTTGTAAAAGAAGGATATCAAATCTCAAATCTTGAGATTTCTCGAACTTTGCCTGATGGCGAAGTAGAGAAATTGGCATCTTTGTGGCTTGATATCTAAACAAAAAGTCTGTCTTTTCATGTTAAAAGGCAGGCTTTTTTTGGATACGACAAAATGTTACAAAAATATTACGAGTATTACATTTAGATTACAAATTATTAAAAATACTATACAACCTCAATAAATATGTTTAAAAAATAAGTGAATTGAGAATATTGAAGAGGGAAAACAAATGCAGAAATTTAAGAAAATAATTAGTATAGTAATTTTATTGGTGTTAATACCAATTTTATTTATGAGTATGGTAATATTAATAAATTCATATACTCATCCAAATAAAATACCATCATTCTTTGGGTGGAAACCTTTTATAGTATTATCTGGTTCAATGGAAACTCAAATTTCGGTGGGAGATGTTGTTATAGTAAAAGAAGTTGATACAAATACTTTGAAGAAAGGTGATATAATAGCTTTTAATGAAAACAATATTGTAATAACACATAGAATTAATGAAGTTATATATGAAGACGGAAAAACTAAATATATAACAAAAGGTGACAACAATAATACTCAAGATAGTGGATATGTAACCCCAGAACAAGTTGAAGGAGTTTTTCAATTCAAAATATCTAGATTAGGAAATTTAGAAAAGATAACAAATTAGCAAAATTAACAGCTGTTAAATCTGGAAAAATAATTGCACCAGGTACATCTGGAAATTTTGAAATGTCTGTAGAAAATGCTTCAGAAGTAACAGCAAAATATAGCATTAATTATACAATAGATAATACAAAGAATATTCCATTAGAATTTTCTTTAACAGGAACTGATGGATGGACAAATGACATTACTACATTAAGTGCAACTGATGTTATAAAAACAAATAGTAATATACTGACAAAAACTAGAAGGTTTTTGTGAATATATTACAAAAGAAAAGGAGAATGTGTGTTATGAATAATGAAAAAGAAGAATTAGAGGAGACAAAAACAGAAAACAAGAAAAATAGAAGGGTACTAGTGAAATGAAGCATTTTGTAAATATGAAATATAAATTGAAAATGGACAATATTTATATTAAAGGAAATGCAGATAATTATGTTACATTAGATGAGCTAAATCTTAATGATATTGTAGTTTTAAAAGACTCTATAAATATTTTTACTCTAGAATGGTATTGGGAAGATGATGACGAATTAGATACATGTGTAGGCGGAAAGCCAGAAAATGTTCAAGAGATTTTTTAAAATTTTCTAGAATTTTTATCATATCATCAGAATATTTTACATCAACATTATTGGAAGAACTTACTAGTTTTTCAATATAAGCAAGTAATATTTTTGCAAAATTCTGCTGTATTAAAAGCATTGAATCAATTTCTTCCTTGTTAAAAGATATCATTAGTATCACCTCGTCAATATTATATATTAACTTCTGAAAATTTACAACAACATTTTTTAATTTTATATTTCGACAAAAAAAGTTTAAATTCATATTATATATTAAATAGAAAGGAGGGGGAATGTGAACTTAGAAAATAAAAGAATAGGATTTATAATGACAGGCTCATTCTGTACGTTTAGAAAAACTATAGAAGAGCTAAAAAAGATTGTTAAATTAAATGCGACTGTTATTCCAATTATGTCGCAAAACAGTTATACGATGGATACTAAGTTTGGAAATGCGGAAGATTTTATTAAAGAAGTGGAAGAGATAACTGGAAATAGAATTTTGCATACAATTCAGGAAGTAGAACCAATAGGTCCAAAAGATATGTTAGATATATTAGTAGTAGCACCAGCATCTGGGAATACTATTGCAAAACTTGCAAATGATATTATAGATGGGCCAGCTACAATGGCAGTTAAGTCTCATTTAAGAAGAGAAAGACCAGTTGTAATTGCTATTTCAACCAATAATGGACTTTCTGGAGCTGGAGAAAACATAGGAAAATTGTTGAACAGAAAAAATTATTATTTTGTACCTTTTTTACAGGATAATCCAATAACAAAGCCTCGTTCAATAGTATTTGATCCAACATATTTAATACGAACAATAGAAAGTGCATTAGATAGAGAGCAAATTCAACCAATATTATTGTAAAAAGGAAAACAGTGTTAAGCTTAAAGCTTTTCACTGTTTCTTTGATATTTTAGAAGACATTTTTTCTTTATAAATTTTGAAAACTCCTTAGAATCTCCAAGTTTAAATCCATTTTTACTAACCAATGCTGCATAATCTTCATTAAAATATAGATAAAAATAATCGTTAGTTTCTATTACTTTATATAATTCTAAATAATATTTTCTTTGATTATCAATTTTAAAAAAATATTGATAAAAAGAGAAAGTATATAAAGTTTTTTGATTATTTTCATATTTTTTAGAAGTATTTTTATATCTTTTTATAGGAAGATAGAATCTTACAAAAATAAATATAAGTATTACAGCTATAAAACAAAGACCTAACATTATATTTTTATTTTTAAGGTTTAATATACTGCAATATAACAATAATATACAGAAGACTATTGTTACAAAAAAGTATTTATCGCTATATTTTTCATTATGGAATTTTACAAATTTATTATAAGATTTTGAATCATATCTTGTTACATTTTTAAATAATATTTTCATATTTAATCTCCTTTAAAGTTGTCTAGGATCAGCTAGAGGATTGCTTTCAACAGCATTACGAACTTGATCATTGCTTACATGAGTATAAATTTCCGTAGTAGAAATACTTTGATGACCTAGGAGTTCTTGTAAAGCTCTAATATCTACATTACCATACTGGTACATAAGAGTAGCTGCAGTGTGTCTTAATTTATGCACAGATAAATTTTTAGAATCTAATCCAGCTTGTTGCAATTCTTTGTTAATAATAGCTTGTACAGTTCTATTGCTAATACGTTTCTTTTGTTCACTTAAAAACAAAGCTTTTTCAGAATTTTTGGAATCTCTTTTTATTAAACTTTGAGGTGGGCGAGAGGAGATATAATCATTAATTGCAACCATACAAGATTTATTTAAATAAATAGTTCGTTCTTTATTACCTTTACCTATTACAGTCATTTTACATTCGTTAAAATCAATATCATTCATATTAATTCCAACTAATTCTGAAAGTCTCATTCCACAGTTTAAAAATAGGGTAGTAATGGCATAATCTCTTTTGTAATTTCTATTATCTTGATTATCAGCAGCATTTAGAAGTTTTTTGCTATCATCTAAAGAAAGATATTTAGGCATTCGTTTTTCTAGCTTTGGTGTTTCTAAATTTTGTGCAGGATTGACTTCCAATATATTTGTTTTTTGAGAAAGATACTTAAAAAATATTCTTATTGTAGAAATTTTTCTAGCTCTAGTTGTGGCTTTGCTTTTATTATCAATTGCTAAATGTGATACATATGAATGAATGTCACTAAGAGTTATCTTTTTTAAATCTTGTTCAGAGAATTTAGTTATATCTATCTGCTCATAATCTGTCTCATTTGTCAATTTGAAGTGAATCATCATGAATTTTAAAAAATTTGCTATATCATAATTATATTCTTTTACTGAATTTGGTGATTTATTTAGAATTGTTATTGAATAATCTAAAAATGAGTTTAAATATTCTGGGTTTTTGTCTCTTGGTATCATTTGTTTCACTCTCCATATTTATTATATTATATTTTGTATAATATCACTTTTTAGATTAAAAGGGAAGATGTTGCACAAAACATTTTAAAAAATATGATTGGCAGTAATAAAAAGGCTTAATTAGATTTTTTCTAATTAAACTTTTTGACTGATTTTACAATCTTTTAATTTGTTCTTATTATAAAATATGTACAATAGTTCAAAGGAGTAAAATTAGAAGTAAACTTAAAAGATGAAACTGTGTGGCTTAATTTAGAACAAATGTCAGAATTATTTTCAAATGTTGTGAAAATCTATGATACTAATATTCCATTTGCTATTAAAGCAGCAAAAACAACGTCAAAAGGAAAAAGTATAATAGCCTATGACAAAAACAGTAAAGTCACAGAGGCTTATTCATTATTTGCAAAGGAGGTTTTGAAAGATAATGAAAGAGAAAGAAGAAAAAATGCACTTTCCCAAGATAGATGATTTCTTTACAACACAAGAAGAAAGAAAGGTGTAATACATCCTGTTATAGTAAGACCAAAAAAAGATGGAACTTATGAGATGATTTCAGGACATAGAAGAAAAAGAGCTTGTGAACTTGCAGGAATAAAAGAAATACCTGCAATAGTTAGAAAAATAACAGATGAAGATGCAATTATTTATATGGTAGATAGTAATAAACAAAGGGAAAAAATATTGCCAAGTGAAAAGGCATTTGCCTATAAAATGAAGTTGGAGGCTATTAAAAGACAAGGCTAAAGTCGATTTGAATTATATGCAAAAATTATGTGGTATAGATACTGACAAAATGATAAAAAGTCTTGAAGGAATAATTTTTAGAGTTCCAGAATACGGAGAAGCAAATAATAGAAAAGAAACTGCAATTGCAACTAGTAAACAAGACTCTATAAAAGAGGCTTTTTTAAATTGGATATGGGAATAACCTGGGAGAAGAAATGAGCTAGTTAAAATATACAATGATAAGTTCAATTCGATTCGTCCTAGAGAATATGATGGATCACATATAGACTTTGTTGGAATGAATCCAGAAATTAAGCTAAGGAAACATCAACAGAGTGCTGTTGCTCATGTACTTTATGGAAATAATGTTTTATTAGCACATGAGGTTGGGGCAGGAAAAACGTTTGAAATGGTTGATGCTGCAATGGAATCTAAAAGATTAGGACTTTGTAATAAGTCCTTATTTGTAGTTCCTAACCATATCATAGAGCAATTCGCTAATGAATTTTTACAATTATATCCTAGTGCAAATGTTCTTGTAGCAACAAAAAAAGACTTTGAAACTAAAAATCGAAAAAAATGATGTTATGACATTTGAAGAACTAGGAGTAGATAAATTGTTATTTGTTTAAAAGATTATTTAAAATAATAAAAAGAATTAGCAAGTGCATAAGAAATAAAAGCGATTAGTACATTTTGTATTAATCTTTTTTTATTTTCTTATAATACGAATAATTTAAGAAAAATTAAATATAATATTAACAAAAAATGTGTATGGACACAAAAAAGTTCAATAGATAATTGACTAAATTTAAGTTTTGAATTATAATATTAACAAAAAGTGTGTATAGACACAAAAAAAGTCAATGGAGGTAAAAATGGAAATTGCTAGAGATGTATATTTAAAAAAATTAAAAAGTAAAAGAAATAATAAGATGATAAAAATAATTACAGGTCTTAGAAGAAGTGGAAAATCATATTTGCTTGATCCAATGTTAAAAAACTCATTGTTAGATGATGGAGTAAAAGAAGATCATATCATAAAAGTTGATTTAGATTCAATTGAAAATAGAGAATTAACAACAGATGGTCTAAAATTATATGAGTTCATTATGAATAAAATTAAAGATAATGATATATATTATATTCTTCTTGATGAAATACAAAAAGTACAAGATTTTGAAAGTGTTTTAAATAGTTTTTTAAGAAAAGAAAATTTAGATGTTTATGTAACAGGAAGTAATTCAAGATTTCTTTCTACAGATATTGTAACAGAATTTAGAGGCAGGGGGGATGAAATTAGAGTTTATCCTCTTTCATTTTCAGAATTTTATAATGCCTATGAGGACAAATCTAAAGCTTTAAGAGATTATATGACTTATGGTGGAATGCCATACACTTTATATTTAAAAACAACAGAAGAAAAAAGTGAATATCTAAATGGTTTATTTAAAAATACTTATTTAAATGATATTATTGAAAGAAATAAGATACAAAGAGAAGATATATTAGAATCTATAATAAATATGCTATCTTCATCAGTGGGTTCTTTAACAAATCCAAAAAAAATATACGATACATTTATAAGTGATGGATATAAAGATGTAAATAGAAATACAATAAATTCATACTTGAATTATCTACAAGATGCTTTTTTAATAAATAAAGCAGAAAGATATGATATAAAAGGAAAAAAATATATTACAACACCTTCAAAATATTATTTTACTGATATAGGCTTAAGAAATGCAAGACTAAACTTTAGACAACAAGAAGAAGATTATTTGATGGAAAATATAATCTATAATGAGTTATTAGTTAGAGGATATAATGTAGATGTCGGTGTAATTGAACGCTTTGAAAAAAATAATGAAGAAAGAACAATTAGGAAACAATTAGAAGTAGACTTCGTATGTAATCAAGCAAGTAAAAGATATTACATTCAATCTGCTTTTGCTATTCCTAATAAAGAGAAGATGGAACAAGAACAAAAATCTTTAGTGAATATAGATGATAGTTTTAAAAAAATAATTGTTGTCAAAGAAGACATAAATCTTTGGAGAAATGAGGAAGGAATTTTAATAATAGGACTAGAGGAATTTTTATTAAATCCTAATAGTTTAGATTTATAATAACATTAACATTTTTTGTAACGGAAGTAAGTCAATATGATTTACTTCTTTTTTTGTTATAGTAATTACTAAAAATTTCTAAAAAGGAGGAATTATGGAAGATAAATTAAAGGAATTTAAGTTAAAAGTCAAAGAAAAAGGATGAGAGAAGATATAAATTATTCAGTTGATAAGTCATTAGAAATAATATCTGACAAATATAAAAAAGACAGACAAAAAACTCAACAAGAAGTAAGGTAGGATGTGCATAGATGTCGAATATGTACCAAAAGAAATGGTAAAAAAGGTAAAAGAAGTAGATTTGCTAACTTATTTTATGAATTATAATCCAAGTGAATTAGTAAAAAAAGGAAAATGTGATAATTTGTCGAAAAACAATGTAAAAAATGTGATATAAAGTATTAAAAGAATGTAAAAAATGTGATATACTAATGCTGAAGGTGATAATATGAGGTTAAAAAGAAAAATTGATGAATATTTAAGAGAATGGAAAAAAAGTAAAAATAAAATGCCATTAATAGTAAAAGGTGCAAGACAAATTGGAAAAACTGAATCAATAAAAAACTTTGGATTAAATAATTATAAAAGTTTAATTGAAATAAATTTTGTTTTACATCCAGAATATAAAGACATTTTCGAAAAAGGGTTTGAAATAGATAGAGTCATTAAAGATATCACATTAAAGAATGGAGATTTTCAATTCATACCTGGAGAAACATTAATATTTTTTGATGAAATACAAGACTATCCAAGTTGTGCAACGGCTTTAAAAGCCTTTAGAGAAGACGGAAGATTTGATGTTATATGTTCAGTATCCTTAATGGGAATAAATTATGAAGAAATTGAATCAAATAGTGTAGGCAATAAAATTGATTATATAATGCATTCATTAGATTTTGAAGAATATTTATGGGCAAAAGGATATAGCAATGAGCAAATAGAAGATTTATATCAATGTATGAAAAAAAATGAACCATTATCAAAAATACAATATGATGTTATGATGGAAAATTTTCAAGAATACATGATTGTTGGAGGAATGCCACTAATTGTTAAAACATTTGTTGAAAACAAAACATATACTGGAATTCTAGAAATGCAAAAACAAATAATATTGGACTACGAAGAAGATATTACTAAATATGCAGGTGGACTTGATAAAACAAAAATACTAAATGCATATAGAAAAATTCCTGTATTTCTAGGTAATGAAAATAAAAAATTTCAAATAACAAAAATTTCTTCTGGAGCTCGAAATAGGGAATATGTTGGAGTCATAGAATGGCTAGAAAATGCTGGAATAGTTAATATTTGCTATTGTCTTGAACAAGTAAGTTTACCGTTAAAAGGAAACTATAATCCTGATAATTATAGATTATATTTTGGAGATCCTGGTCTACTGATTGCAACATTGGATGAAGAAGCTCAACTTGATTTAAGAAGAAATAAAAATTTTAATACTTATAAAGGTGCGATTTATGAAAATATAGTTGCTGATATGTTAGTTAAAGAAGGATATAATTTGTACTTTTATAGGGATGAAACAGGCAGACTTGAAATGGATTTCTTTGTTAGAGATACAAATTATTTAATTCCTGTAGAAGTGAAGGCAAGTGATAATTCCACAATATCTTTAAATAATTTAATTGATATTGATAAATATAAAGATATAAAATACGGAATAAAACTTTGCAATAAAAATATTGGATTTAATGGAAAATTTTATACATTTCCATATTTTCTTACATTTTTATTAAAAAGATATTTAAACGAAAAAAATATATAAAAATAATTATAAGTCTTATTTTAAATATTAGAGTAAGGCTTACTTTTTATGTAGAGAAGTAGTAGAACTACAATAAAGGCATAAAATTTACTATATTTAATAAAAAACGATCCAGCAAGTCGAAGAATAATAACAAACATATTCAATCATGAAGACTTAAAAGAAATGAACTTAGAGCCATGTGCATATGGAACACAATGGTTAGTAAAAGGAGGAAAATTACATTTAATACTAAACCAAAGATCACAAGATATGTTAGCAGCAAACGGATGGAACACAATGCAATATGCAGCATTACTTTGCATGTTTGCACAAGTTTCTGGATTAGAAGTCGGAACATTAACACATAATATAGGAGATTGCCATATTTATGATAGGCATATACCATTAATTCAAAAGTTAATAGATGCAGATTCAATAGAATGCAAACCTAAACTAATAATTAATAATAAAACAAAAGATTTTTACAAATTTAAAATAGAAGATTTTAAAATAGAGAACTATGATTATAATAAAGAAATCAAACTAGGAAAAATTCCAGTAGCATTATAATCTAAATATATAAATCAAATATAATAAAGAATAGGAGAAAAAGAAATGTTAAGTTTAATAGTAGCAAAAGCAAA
>USMB01000006.1 GCA_900555615.1 uncultured Clostridium sp.
ATATATAAAATATCCATAAAAAGCCATACTTACCATAGAATGTCCTGATGGAAAGCTATACCCTGTTTCTTCAATTATTCTATATTCTGTTGGACGTGGTCTTTGTAATATTCTCTTTATCAATTGATTCAAAACTGTTACAATTGCTAAATTGCTTAAAATTGATATTCCTATTTTCTTATTCCTTATAACTATAAATAATGTAATTGTAGCTATCACTAAAAATATTGCCCCTCCAAAGTTCGTGATAAATTTAGCTATTGGAGTGGCAAAATCTGATATTAAAAAGGTTGATATAATTTTATATCCTATTATATCCCCTTTCATTATTTCTTTATTAAATACATCTTCTGCTAAAGCACAAAAATCAATCAAGCAAATAAATAGTATTATCCACTTTAAGTTTTTGACTATAAATTCTTTTATTTTTCCTATCATTTACTACCTCTATTAAAATTCTTATCTATTGTTCTATATACAAATATTAAAATTACTGAAATTATTAATCCTACATAAAACATTGGAAATACCCTACTAAAACAATTTTTTATCCCATCTAAATATGATGTACTTGGATATCCCCAAGTTAATAAATTAATTAGTTCAGACAATATAATTCCTACCATTCCAATATATGGTAAACATTTATTTATCTTTTCTTTTTTAAAGTTAATCCATATTCCTGCAAAATATAAGATTACTGCAATAATTCCAAGCGGATTAGTCAAATTTATTATTCCAGAAACTTCTTCAACACCTTTTGCTGAACCATATTGTGAAAAACACATTGGTATTAAACTCAAAATAAATATAATACTTAATAACATTTTTTTCTTCATATCAATAGTTCCTCCTTTATATACTTTATATCATATTTATATCACAAATACTAATACTTTTCAACTCTCTATCTTATATAAAAAACATTCTTCATCATGTGAATAAATCATTCCTATTGCTTGCAAATATGAATATATTATTGTTGAACCTACAATTTTCATTCCTCGCTTTTTCAAATCTTTTGAAATCTCATCAGATAATTTTGATGTAGTCTTATCTATTTCATAAATTATTTCATCATTTGCAAATGTTTTTAAATAGTTGTGAAATGTTCCATACTCTTTTTGAATATTCTTAAATATTTTTGCATTATTTATACTTGCATTTATTTTTAATTTGTTTCTTATTATTTTTTCATTCAACATTAATTCTTGAACCTTTGAAGCATCATAGTCACATATTTTATCAATGTCAAAATCATCATATGCTTTTTTAAAATCTTCTCTCTTATTTAGTACACATTCCCAAGATAATCCTGCTTGAAATGATTCCAATATTAGCATTTCAAATAAATATTTTTCATCAAAATTAGGTCTACACCATTCTTCATCATGATATTTGATATATAACGGATTTTGTAAATTACACCATTTGCATCTTTTTTTCATAACCTGTCTCCTCATTTTATTTTTACTCCTAGCAGGTACATTAAATCCAATACTTGAACTTGACTTATTGTAGCACCTTTTATATCTTCTAGTGCAATAGAAATCCCCTCTATTTTGGCTTGAGATAAATCAACACCATTAAAACTTGTTTTAAATTTTTCTATCCTATCATGGCTGAAATATTACCATGCAAATATATCCTTATAATTCCACATATAATCAAATGTATAGGATATATCAAGTAAAAAAAATATTTCATTCCAGCCCATTTTCCTCTCTTTCCATTATATTTGTTTAATAATGGAATAGCTAAAACAGTACCCATTTGAAGTAATCCATAAAAAACGTTTATGAATGCACAGTAAACTGCTGCATAAATTCCAGAAAATATTGTTTGAATTTTCATTTGTTTTTTGAAATCTTTTCTGTACACATAATCATAAATGATTATCATTACTGCAACTGAGCTCCAATCTGATGGGAAACCTAGAATACATAGCAAGATTACTAATCCTGCTTTTAACTTATTATTTAAATTAGATTCTTGAATCATTATTCCAATAAGACCTAATGCCAATGACCACATTATACTTGTTTGATTAAAAAATGTTCCATTTGAAAATGGAATAAGATTAATTCCAAATGCAAAACAATACGCAAAATGTGATATTACAGCAAAAATCAATAATCTGGTTAAATATTTTTTTCTATCGTGTGTGTAATATGCTCCTTCTGCTATAAAAAAGCAAAATATTGGTGCAACAATTCTTCCTATTAAATGTAATATCAAAAATACTCCACCTGTGTAGCCTGGCTGTATTACCCATATTAAATGATCAAATATCATTGCACATACAGCTATCAATTTTAACTGGTTGGCATTTAATGTCTTTTTCATATAATTCATCCTTTCTTCTAATTTTACACTCTTTATATATTTTTTCACTCACTCTTTAAAAATTTATTACTTTATCAATTAATTTAGTATATTCATCTGAAAGTTCTCGACTTTCAAACACAATATTTTCACCATCAATTTGCCACTTTCCTTTATTTTCTGCTAGAAAATCTATTACATCTTCTAAATATTTTAAAAGATTTATAACCTCATCTATTGAATCTTCAACTGTTGTGTCTTCTTCAATTTTTCCAACCATTTCATCTTTATAAAAATCTATATAATGCTTATCTAAGTCATTTTCAATATATTCCATTGCTTTTTCTTGAGTTAAAAATTCTTTATATTCACTTTTATACTCTTCTAGTTTTTGAATAGTAGATGTCAAATATTTTTTTGTTTTGGTGAAGTCTGGTCCATCAGTTTTATAATTTTCTATTGTTAAACTTTGAGTAATTTGTTCTTCATTCAATACTTGAGCAATGTTTTTCATGTTTTTTAGAATATCTGATATATAATTTTTATATGCTCTTTCTACCATAGCATATTCGCCTTTTCCAAATAATTATATCATATATTTTTATTAATTGTAACATTTTTAATTTTTTTATTTGTAATTACGTAAAAAATAAAAGGGGCTATAAAAAAGTCCCTTTTACTTTTATTCTTCTGGTTCTTCATCATCATTTTCTGGCAATTCTTCTCCTAAACTTTGTTCAAAAGCTTTTGCAAAGTTATCTCTAACTTTTTTCTCTACTTCAGCAAGCATTTCTGGTCTATCTGTTAAATATCTCTTAGCATTTTCTCTACCTTGTCCTATTCTTTCTCCATTATAACTAAACCAAGATCCACTTTTTTCGATAATATCTAAGTTTACTGCCATATCAAATATATTACCTTCTTTTGAAATTCCCTTTCCATATAATATATCAAATTCTGCTTCTCTAAATGGTGGAGCAACTTTGTTTTTTATTACTTTTACTCTAACTCTATTTCCTGTTACTTGTCCATCTTGCTTAATATTTTCTATTTTTCTAATATCCATTCTTACAGATGCATAGAATTTTAATGCTCTACCTCCTGTTGTTGTTTCTGGATTTCCAAACATAACTCCAATTTTTTCTCTTAATTGATTAATAAATATTAATACTGTTTTTGATTTATTTATTGCTCCTGCAAGTTTTCTTAATGCTTGTGACATTAATCTTGCTTGTAATCCCATATGAGAATCTCCCATATCTCCATCTATTTCAGCCTTTGGTACTAGTGCTGCTACAGAGTCTACAACAATAACATCTAATGCTCCGCTTCTTACTAAGGCCTCTGTTATTTCTAACGCTTGTTCTCCTGTGTCTGGTTGAGATACTATTAAATTATCAATATCTACTCCTAATTTCTTTGCATAAACAGGATCTAATGCATGCTCTGCATCTATAAATGCAGCTTCTCCTCCTGCTTTTTGGGCTTCTGCTATTACATGCAATGCTAAAGTTGTTTTTCCTGAAGATTCTGGACCAAATACTTCTATAATTCTTCCTCTTGGTACTCCTCCAATTCCTAATGCTATATCTAAACTTAATGCTCCTGTTGGTATTGCTTCTACCTCCATGGCTTTAAATTCTCCTAATTTCATTACTGATCCTTTTCCAAATTGTTTTTCAATTTGTCCCATTGCAGCCTCTAATGCTTTTCTCTTTTCTAAGTTTTCTTCCATGTATATTTCCTCCTAAAATTTATAAACTTTTGTTCGATAGTTATAATATATATCGAATTTTAATTTTTGTCAAGCTCTTTTTTTAATTTTTATACCAATTATTAATATTAATAAATATATTATACCAATTTGCAGTAACACTTCCTTTTAAACTCCAACTACTTGCAACCGCATAATAACTATTATATAATCCTATATAAGGCTTTTGTTCATTAAATATTTCTCTTATTCTTGTATATTTTTCTTTTAATAACTCCTCTTTTGTAATGTTCTTTACTTCCGACATTAATGAATTTAATTCTTCATTATTAAAATTACAAGAATCAATATAGGTCTCTATGCTAGGGTTTGCTGAAACCGTAGTACCTGTAATTATTGAGTCATAATTCTTATTTTGTAAATAATACTGATATTGTGAATCACTAGCTTTTACTATAGTAACATTTATTCCTATATTTTGTAAATCTGCTTTTATCATCTCTGCTACATTGACTCTTGATTGGTTTGATGCTTGTACAACTATCTTAAAATATAATGTTTTAGTATAATAATTTTCTGTTTTCTGCCACCTATTATATTTAAATTCCCAACCATTTTGTTCTAATATTTGTTCTGCTAATTCTGGATTATATGAATTATCTGTTCCTTCTCCTTTTAACCAACTTCCATAATCTAATGAATAATCTGTCACTTTATATTTTCCATTGTATAAACTAGAAATTATATTTTCTCTGTTAATTGCATGTGATATTGCATTTCTTACTTCAACATTAGATAAAATATTATTTTCAGTATTTAAAGCTAAATAATCAAATTCTCTACCTGCAACTTCTTGTTTATTAAAACCTATTGTTCCTATATAGTTTTCTATTCCTATATTGTTTGTAGTAATAACATCTACTTTTCCAAGCTTAAAAGCATTATATAATTCTCCTAACCCTGCATATTTGCCTATATTTATCGTTTCAAGAGTCAAATCCTCACGTGTATAATTTTCATTTTTCTTTAATACTATTTTTTCACCATCATTTTGTACTATTTTATATTTTCCTGTTCCAACAGGTGCAGTATTTTTTTCTGTTGTAGAAAAATCTTGCCCCTCAAAATAATCCTTACTCATAATAGGGAAATTTAAATCATATTCAAAAAATGGAATTTCATGATCTATTGTTATTTGTAATGTATCATTATCTATTTTACTAGCATTTACTATGTATTGTACATTATTTCCATAAATTGATGGAATCTGTTTTAAAATATCAATCGTAAACAATACATCTTCTACTTTAAATTCATTACCATCTGACCATTTTCTATCTTTTTGAATTTTTATTAAATATGTTGTAGCACTTGTCTTTGCCCAATCTTTTGCCAAACATTTTTGTAATTTGTATTCAGTGTCAACTTCAAATAATGGTTCATATATTATTCTTGAGATTTCTTGCACATGCTTATTATTACTTAATATCGGATTAATTGTATCAAATGATGCTATTCCTAAATTCATTTCTTTTATTACTTCTTCTTCAGTTGATATCACATTTGTTTTGTTCTCTTCCTTTATTTCCTCTTTTTTATTTACTTTATAAACAACTGCGATTATTATTGCAATAACAAATATGATAAATATATATTTGATAAAATTACTTTTCACAATATCACTCCTTGCTATGTAATAATATATTATTATAGCATTTTTTTCAAGTATTTTATTAAATTATACTCAAAAGGAGGCACTAAAATAATGCCCCCATATTTTATATACTATTCTTTTATATCTGGAAATCTATTTTCTTGATTCTACAATCAACTTTATACCAGTTCTGTCCTCTCCTTCTACTTCAACTTCTGCAAATGCTGGTATACAAACTAGGTCTACTCCTGATGGTGCTACAAAACCTCTTGCAATTGCTACTGCCTTTACTGCTTGATTTAGAGCTCCAGCTCCAATTGCTTGCATTTCTGCCTTTTGTGATTCTTTTACTAACCCTGCAATAGCTCCTGCTACAGAATTTGGATTAGATTTTGATGAAATTTTTAAAATTTCCATTCTTTTTTGCCTCCTATAATTTTAATTTTTGTTGCAACTTTTACATTTTGTATTTTATATCATGTAACTTTTTTTGTCTAGGTCTTTTGGAAATTTTTTCAAGTTTTTCATCGCGTCTTTCGACAAGTTTTTCTGGTTTTCAGCGATTTTGTTTTTATTGAATTTGTATTCTCTTAATACTTATTACTTTATTTGTATTATCATCTACCTCAAATTCTACGGCATTTAGCATACATTCCCCTTCTGCAAGCTTATACTTCTCTGGAAGAGCTGTTTCGAACCTTTTAAAAGATACTTTTGCATCCATTCCTATAACAGAATCTCTTGGTCCAGTCATTCCTAAATCTGTAATATATGCTGTACCTTCTGGTAAAATTTGTTCATCTGCAGTTTGAACATGTGTATGCGTTCCAAATAATGCTGTTATTTTTCCATCTAAAAATCTTCCCATAGCAATTTTTTCTGCTGTAGCTTCTGCATGAAAATCAATAAATATCATATCAACTTTTCCTTGCAAATTCTCTACCATTTCTTTTGCCATTACAAATGGATTTTCTGTAAGTATATTAATATCTACTCTTCCCATAAAATTCATTACAGCAATTTTTTTACCATTGCATTCATATATTTCTAATCCTTTTCCTACTACTCCTTTAGGATAATTAGCAGGTCTTAATAACTGAGGTTCATCTATAAACTTAAATATGTCTTTTTTTCCCCATGTATGATTTCCCATTGTTATTACATTTGTTCCTGCTTCTAATATGTCTCTAAAGTTTCTTTCTGTTATTCCCATTCCTCCTGCTGAATTTTCTCCATTTGTTATAACAAAATCTATATTTTCCTCTCTTTTAATTTTAGGCAATTCCTCTTTTAATTTTCTTACTCCTGCCTCTCCTACTATATCTCCAACAGCTAATACTTTCATTTTTTCCTTCTTTCTATTTTACTTTTGCTTTATATTTTACCATTTTATAGTAAGTTAGTCAAGTTTTTAAATTTCATAATTTTTAGTGTTTTATTAATTTAGATTAATTTGCTATTTTAAGCTTTTTTTCTAGTCTTTCAATCCTTCTTCTATTATCCATATACATATTTTCTACTGAACTTTGAAATGAGTATAATATATTAGTTATCTGTTCTACATTTCTATTTGCTCTTTCCTCATCTTCTTTTCTATCTTGTTCTCTAATTTTCATCCATTCTGCTTTATCTTTTTCTCGTATTGCCATCCATTCTGCTTTATCTTTTTCTCGTATTGCCATCCATTCTGCCTTATCTTCTGCACGTTTTCTCTCTAACTCTTCCTTATCTTTCTTTCGTATTGCCATCCATTCTGCTCTGTCTTTCTCTCGCACTGCCATCCACTCTGCTTTATCTTCCGCTCGTATTCTCTCTAACTCAGCTTTGTCTTCTGCTCTCTGTCTTCTTGTTTCTTCTTCGTGTTTATTCCATCTTGCTTCATTTTCTGTCCTAATGCTTTGAATTTCTACTTTCATTTCTTTTATTTCTTGTCTATTTTCTCTTACTTCATCTCTTAAATCATTAATTGCCTTCAAAATAGGTACAATGATTTCGTTTTGCTCCATAAAATTCCTCCTTTATATAAATTTCTTATAATTTTAATAGATAAAAATATCTGATAAAAAATATTTGATTTCAAATTTAAACACTAAAAATCACTTTGATTTAATTTTTACAACCCGATTATACATTTTTCAAAGTATATTGTCAAGGAAAATCATTCGACATTTTTCGACTCTTTCGGTGCAAACCTACTATTTACCAGAAAAATTTTTATTAATATTTTTTATTTTTTAGAATATATCTTATCTGAGGAGGTTTTCTTATGAAAACATATAAAATAGCCATAGTAGGCGCAACTGGATTAGTTGGAAGAACTGCTCTAAAAGTTTTAGAAGAAAAAAACATTCCAAATCTTGATTATGTTTTATTTTCTTCTAAAAAATCAGCTGGTACTAAATTAAAATTTTTAAATACTGACTTTATTGTTAGAGAACTAACTGATTCTTCATTTGATGAAAAATTTGACTTTGCACTTTTTTCTGCTGGAGCTGAAACATCAAAACATTTTGCTCCAATCGCAGCTTCAAAAGGATGTATTGTAATTGACAATAGTAGTGCTTTCAGAATGGATGACAAAGTTCCATTAATTGTTCCTGAAGTAAATTTTGAAGATGCCAAAAATCATCACAATATAATTGCCAACCCTAATTGCTCTACAATTCAAGCTGTTGTCGCTCTAAAACCTCTTGATGATAAATTTAAAATTAAAAGAATTGTGTATTCTACATATCAAGCTGTTTCTGGTGCAGGAAAGTTAGGATTACAAGACTTAGAACAACACTCTACCTTAAAATTTCAGCATCCAATTTATGATAATTGTTTGCCACAAATTGACACGTTCTTAGTTAATCATTATACAAAAGAAGAAATGAAAATGGTAAATGAAACACGTAAAATATTAAAACATCCAACACTTCCTATCACAGCTACTGCTGTTCGTGTTCCAGTCACAAACTGCCACGGTGAAAGCATTAATGTAGTATTTGAAAAAAGTTTTAAATTAACTGATATTTTCAATACCTTAAAATCTGCACCTGGTATAGTTGTTCAAGATGATATCGAAAATAACATTTATCCTATATCTTCAAATGTAAATGGTCATGATGAGGTCTTTGTTGGTAGAATTAGAAAAGATTTCAGTATTAAAAATGGACTTAATTTATGGATAGTAGCTGACAATTTGAGAAAAGGCGCAGCTAGTAATGCTATCCAAATTATAGAGAAAATGATTAATTAAGAAAGGATTTTGTATGAAAAAATGTATTTTTAAAGGTGTTGCTACTGCTCTTGCAACTCCTTTCTCTGAAAATGGAATTAATATAACTGAATTTGAAAAATTTATTAATTTTCAGATTGATTCTGGAATTAATGCCCTTGTTGTCTGTGGCACAACAGGAGAAGCTAGTACAATGTCTAAAGAAGAAAAAATTGCTACAATAAAATGTGCTGTAAAAACTTCTGCTGGAAGAGTTCCTATTATTGCAGGAACAGGTTCAAACAATACTTCTTCAGCAATTGAAATGGCTACAATTGCTGAGATTTTAGGTGTTGATGCTTTATTAATTGTAACACCTTATTATAATAAAACTACTCAACAAGGATTAATTGAACATTATAAGGCAATTACTAATTCTGTCTCTTTACCAATTATTCTATACAATGTTCCAAGCAGAACAGGATTAAATATTTTGCCTGAAACTTGTCTAGAACTGTCAAAAATTGAAAATATTGTGGGCATCAAAGAAGCTAGTGGAAACATATCTCAAGTAGCTGAAATAACTAAATTATGTGGAGATGATTTTTCAATTTATTCTGGAAATGATGATCAAATCGTCCCAATTCTTTCTCTTGGAGGAAAAGGCGTTATTTCCGTTCTTTCAAATGTCGCTCCAAAACTCACTTGCAGTATAACTAATTCCTTTTTCCAAAATGCAATTAATGAAGCTTGCCATTACCAATTAGAAGCTTTGCCTCTTATTCATTCATTGTTTGCCGAAACCAACCCAATACCTATTAAAGAAGCTCTTAATTTATCTGGTTTCAATTTTGGAAAGCCTCGTCTTCCTCTTGTCAAATGTTCTGCTAATTTGAGAAAGATATTAAAAGAGCAACTAAAAATATAGAATTTTCTATATTTTAGTTGCTCTTTATCTTTTGCTTAAATTACTCTAGAGTAAAACCTCCTGTTCTTAAATTCAACCACCTCTTTAAAATAATTAAAGAGGTCTGCCCATCCCAGAATTTTGGTTCCGGTAACAACTATTTTGCTCTGATCCATCTCAATCTTGCCAAATAACTTGTTACCAACTTTGGAGTAGATAACACATCCTACTCCATTTCCTCCATCCAGGTACTGAGCCCGAACTGTTGCGTCAAGTTTCTTGTCATTTACCAATTTTACTGCGGTATTCAGAATATCGCTAATTGGCATGCTCTTAATGTTGCTCATATTAGCCTCCGTTTCTTTTAAGTAAAAGCTCCTACAATGCTAACTGCATTATGTAACCAATATATCACAAATTTTGACATTTTTCAACAGTTTTACTTGTTTTTCTTTTTTCTTTTAATAGTTCTTTTTACTTTTTTTATCATAATTCTATTTGATTTTTGTGCTCTTTTCAATGTCTTCTTAGAATTATCTATTTTTTCTTTTATTCCTCTTGTAGATTCTTCAATTTTCTTTTTGATGTCGTCCCATTTTGAAAACTTAACATTTTCCTTTACTCTTGGAAATGCATTAACAAGTCTCTTATATGGTCCTAATTTATTTAAAATAATCCTTTTTACTTTGTCTGATATTTCTGCAGTATTATCTTTTAACTCTTTAGTCATTTCTTTTAAATTCAAAATAATTTTAAAAGAAACAATACAATCTATTAAAAATAAAACACATAATACTCCTGTTACAATATGTAAAGCTAAATCAGGAATTAGATTAATTATTTTTTCTAAAAATGGATTAAATACGAATAATACTAAAACTCCTCCTATTCCAAATGGTACTAAAGTTTCTAAACAGATTCTTCCATTAATATTGAATTTATTATTACTATAATCCCACCATCTTGCTTTAAATATTTTTTCCATAATATAACTTGTTAAATATTCCAAAGTACCACATATAATAACAGACAAAAAGAAAGTTACCACTACATCATCAGCATATTTTTGTAACAATAAGGTTATTAATATTACACCACAACCATATATTGGGCAATATGATCCAACTAAGAAACCTCTATCTACAAATTTCTTTTCTCGTATTGTTGCAGGTATCATTTCTATAAGCCATCCTGCCAATGAATAGATAAAAAATAGCATTATATACATTTCTATTTCTCGTATCATATAAAACTCCTCTTTTTAATTTCGAGTTTTATTGTAGCATAGTTTATTTAAAATATCAATTATATTTTATACTTTTACTTCTTTTTTAGTTTTGTTTTCTTTTTCTGCTACTTTCTTTTCTTTTTGCTTCATTTTCAAATTATCTTTTGCTACTGTCATAAGAAGTTTTATTCTATTTGTTTGGTTTGCCTCACTAGCCCCAGGATCATAATCAACTGGAACTATATTAGCATCTGGATACATATCTCTTATAGTTTTTATTACACCTTTACCAACAACGTGATTTGGTAAACATGCAAATGGTTGTACACAAACTATATTTTGAATTCCATTTTCCATATATTCAAGCATTTCTGCTGTTAAGAACCAACCTTCTCCTGTTTGATTTCCTGTTGATAATACTGATTGTACATTATCTGCTAAATGCCAAATATCACAAGTTGGCAAATATCCTTTTTTAGATTTTGCTAAAGCTTTTCTTACATCTTTTTCTAATAAATCTATCAATTTTATTGCAATTCCATTTATTGCTGCTTTTTTATTATCATTTTTTAACATTCTATTAGAAATTACTTTGTTACTTGCCATAAATTTACAGAACCCTAAGAAGTCTGGAAGAATTACTTCTGCCCCTTCTTTTTCTAGTAAATTTGCAACATAATTATTACCAAATGGATGATATTTTATTAATATTTCTCCAACAATTCCTACTTTTGGTTTTTCTACACTAGTATCCCATTCAATTTTTTCAAAATCTTCTACTATTTGTGAAATTCCTTTTGAAAATTCTTTTGCACTACTTTTTATAGCTAACTTTTTAGCTTTTTCCATCCATTCTGCAAATAACTTATCTGTTTCACCTTTATTTTTCTCATAAGCTCTATTTTTGTACAACATTTTTTGCAATAAATCAGCTAATACCATTGCTTTTAGAAGCTTTTCTGCTAATGATATTGTTAATTTGAATCCTGGATTTTTTTCCATTCCAACAACATTAAATGAAATTACTGGAACTTGTTCAAATCCTGCGTCTCTTAATGCTTTTCTTATAAATCCTATATAATTTGTAGCTCTACAGCCTCCGCCTGTTTGAGACATTATTATTGCTGTTTTATTTACATCATATTTTCCACTTTGTAATGCTTCTATAAATTGACCTGTAGTTATTATTGATGGATAGCATGCATCATTATTTACATATTTTAATCCTGTTTCTATTGTGTGTTGTGTACATTCTCTTAATAATACCGCATTATATCCTTCACTTTTTAATACTGGCTCTAAAAATTCAAAATGTATTGGTGCCATTTGTGGGAAAATTATTGTATAATCTTTTTTCATTTCTTCTGTGAATGCAATTCTGTTTAATTGATATTCTCCATTTGCTGTAGGATCTTTTTTCTCTTTTAAACGTTTATTTATACTTGCAAGCAATGAACGTAAACGAATTCTTACAGCTCCTAAGTTGTTTACTTCATCTATTTTAATTAATGTATACATTTTTCCAAAACTTGTTAATATTTCTTCTACTTGGTCTGTAGTTACTGCATCAACACCACATCCAAATGAATTTATTTGTACTAATTCTAGATTATCATGTCTACCAACAAAATCTGCTGCAGCATATAATCTTGAATGGAACATCCATTGGTCAACAACACGAAGTGGTCTTTCTGGTAAAGTTTTATCAGCAACACTATCTTCTGTTAAGACACACATACCTAAACTTGTAATTAATGTATCAATTCCATGATTTATTTCAGGATCTATATGATATGGTCTACCTGCTAGAACAATTCCTCTTAAATTATTTTTCTCTATATATTCGATTGTCTCTTTACCTTTATTATGAATATCTTGTCTACATTTTTGATACTCTGCTTCTGCTTTTGCAATCGCTTGTTTTAGCTCTTTCTTTGTAAAATTGTATTCTTTAAATTCAGGCAATTCCATCATTCTTTGCATCAATTGTTTTGGCTCAAATGGTAAGAATGGGTTCATGAATTTTATATCATCAGATTTTAATTCTTCCACATTATTTTTTAGAACTTCTGAATATGAAATTACAATTGGGCAATTATATCTATTGTTTGCATCTTGATATTCTTTTCTTGAATATGGCATACATGGATAAAATATAGTTTTTATTCCTTTTTGAATCAAACTAATAACATGTCCATGTGATAATTTAGCTGGATAACATACTGATTCTGATGGCATTGATTCAATACCTTTTTCATATATTTTCCTTGTACTCTTTTCAGAAATTATTACCCTAAATCCTAAATTAGTTAATAATGTAAACCAGAATGGATAATCTTCATACATATTTAAAACTCTTGGAATTCCAATTGTTCCTCTTGGTGCATCTTTTTCTTCTAATGGTGTATAATCAAATATTCTTTCATATTTGTATTTTACAAGGTTTGGCAAATCTTTGTGTGAATTTACTATTCCTTCTCCTTTTTCACATCTATTTCCAGATATATGTCTCTTTCCATTACTAAACATATTTATTGTTAATTGACAATGATTTTCACATCCATTACATCTTGTATGTGTTACTTTGATATTTAATTTGTCAATTTCTTCTGTTGTGGCAAGTGTTGAATGATATTCCATATCCATATTAGATTCATATTGTTCACAAGCCAATAGTGCCATTCCATATGCTCCCATAAGGCCTGCAATATCTGGTCTAATAACATTTCTTCCTACTATTAATTCAAAAGCTCTTAAAACTGCTTCATTATAAAAAGTTCCACCTTGTACAACAATGTGACTTCCTAATTTTTTTACATCTCTTATTTTCATTACTTTTTGAATTGCATTTTTTATTACTGAATATGATAGTCCTGCTGATATATCTCCAACAGAATATCCTTCTTTTTGTGCTTGTTTTATTTTAGAATTCATAAATACTGTACATCTTGAACCTAAATCTACTGGATTTTGAGCTTCTAATGCTTCTTTTACAAATTCTTCTATACTTAAATTTAAGCTTTTAGCAAATGTTTCAATAAATGACCCACAGCCTGATGAGCAAGCTTCATTTAACATGATATTATCAATTGTGTTATTTTTTAATTTGAT
This sequence comes from uncultured Clostridium sp., assembly GCA_900555615.1. Lineage (GTDB taxonomy): Bacteria > Bacillota > Clostridia > TANB77 > CAG-508 > CAG-269. Next base: position 14,139 of record USMB01000006.1, read on the forward strand.
ATATTTCATGTCTTGTCCACCAATATCCACAATGCTTGTTACTTTTGGCTCAAATTTCTTTGCAGCTGTGTAATGTGCAATTGTTTCAATTTCATTTAAATCTACATTTAAAGCTGTTTGTATTAATTTTTCTCCATATCCTGTAACACCACTATAACGAATTACAGCATCTTTTGGCATAACAGAATATAGTTTTTTAAGCATCTCAATAATACTTTCAAGTGGTTTTCCACCATTTCCTTGATATGCTGAATATAATAAAGCTCCATCTCTATCTGTTACAACCAATTTTGATGTTGTTGAACCAGCATCAATTCCTATAAAACAATCACCTTTATGCTCAGATAAATTCTTTTTTTCTACTTTATCTTTATCATGTCTAGCTTTAAATTCTTCATACTCTGCATTTGTTGTAAATAGTGGTTTTAAAGGTTGTGAAGTTGTATCATGAGATTGTCTTAATACTTGTATTTTACTCTTCAATTTTTCTACACTAATTGGTGTCATATCTTTAGCATCTAAACATGCGCCTTTAGCAACTAATAAATGTGCTTCTTCTGGCACAATAGTTTGCTCAGGAGTTAAATGCAATGTTTCTACAAATCTCTTTCTTAATTCAGGTAAATATGTAAGTGGTCCACCTAAAAATGCTACATTTCCTCTAATTGGTCTTCCACAAGCTAATCCTGAAATTGTTTGATTTACAACTGCTTGTAAAATAGATACAGCAATATCTTCTTTTGCTGCACCTTCATTTAACAATGGTTGCACATCAGTTTTAGCAAAAACACCACATCTTGAAGCTATTGGATAAATTGTTTGATATCCTTTAGCTAATTCATTTAGTCCTGCTGTATCTGTATTTAATAATGATGCCATTTGGTCTAAAAATGCACCTGTTCCACCAGCACAAGTTCCATTCATACGTTGTTCTATTGACTTTCCAAAATAAATTATTTTAGCATCTTCTCCACCAAGTTCAATTACAACATCAGTTTGTGGTATGTATTTTTCTACTGCTCTTTTACAAGCAACTACTTCTTGGATAAAAGGTATATCTAAAAATCTAGCTGTACTCATTGCACCTGAGCCTGTCAACGCTATTGTGAATTCTTTATCTTTATATTTTTCTACTAATTCTTCTAATACTTTGCAAACAGTATTTTTAGTATCTGAATAATGTCTCTCATAAGAAGTATAAATCTCCTTCAAATTCTCATCCATTACTGCAATTTTTACTGTTGTTGAACCTACGTCCATTCCTATATGTACTACTTTATTACTCATCTATATTGTCCCTCCTGCGGGAATTTTTGCATGCTAATTTGGGGTCGGTCCTTTTTTTCGCATCGCGAATTTAGGGTCGGTCCTTTTTTTCGCAAAATTTTCCTTAAACATTTTCCAATTCATCGTTAATATATCATAATTATATATTTTTTTCAAGCAATTATATTATATTAAATAATTGTGAACGAAATATGAATTTATCTGCTTTTTTATTTCCAATTTATGCTTATTCTATTGTTTTTTCTTTTAATTTATGCTATACTAAATATATTGTTTTTATTAATTTCACCTTGAAACTTAAGGAGGAGTAAAACATGTATAAAGGGTGCTTAGTATTGATTTTTGCGGCTATTATTTTCCTTGCAGTAATTGCTATGCTAATTGCATTTGCTGCTTGGTTCTTTGGTATATTAATAGCTGCGGGATTTATTAACACTATCGGATGGATTTTTTTTATAATGATACTTTTGGGTCTAACATTAGCTTTCATTATAAAATTTTCATCTAAATTTTAACTCACCCAAAACAGTATCACGCAATCAACGTGATACTGTTTTATTTTTATTCTGTTCTTAATGCTTCAACTGGATCTCTTTTTGCTGCAAACCTTGCTGGAATCAATCCTGCAATCATTGTTAATCCAACACTAATTGCCACCAATATAATTCCTCCAACCACTGGAAGTTTTGCAATACCAGAAATTCCAACTAGATTTTTTATAACAATATTAATTGGCATATCTAATAATAATGTTACAACAATTCCTAATAATCCTGCAACTAAACCAACAAGCAATGTCTCTGCATTAAACACTCTTGAAACATCTTTTTTAGAAGCTCCTATACTACGTAAAATTCCAATTTCTTTTGTTCTTTCAAGTACTGAAATATATGTTATAATTCCTATCATTATTGATGAAACCACCAAAGAAATTCCAACAAAAGCAATTAATACATAACTAATTACATTAATTATAGTTGAAACAGAACTCATCATAATTCCAACTAAATCTGTATAATTTATGACATTTTCTTCTTTTCCTTGTTCTGTTTGTTTATTATTATAATCTGTTATAATATCTGCAATTTTGTCTTTTGAAGCAAAATCTTTAGGATACAAATTTATTGATGCTGGATTATCTAAATCAACAACTCCTAATTTGCTCAAATTATTTTCATAAGTTGCTGATGAATTGCTTGAATATGTTTGCATCAATTGTGCAAGTTCCGCTTCTGAAAGTGTAGCCATATAAGCTCTTTGCTCATCTGATAATTGAGTATAATCAAATGTTGCATTTGTATTTTCAGGAAATTTTATTCCTGTAAATACATTTATTTCAGGATTAGCCTTTTGTTCTTTTACAATTTCTGCTTCATTTACTTTATTTATAACATGTTCTTTCAAATCTTTATTATAACCAATCAATCCTGCTGAAGATGATGCTACAGTATTCTCATTTGGCTTAATAATTCCAACTATTTTTATCTCTTCTGCATTATTTACTAATTCTTTCATATATTGTTCATCATTTGACATATCTTGCCATACATTTCCAACTTTTTTATAATAATCTGTATTTAACAATACTTTAAATTTATAATTTAATATTTCATCATATGAATAACTATTTTTATCATCGTTTGTTTCAATTTTTTCTCCATTTTTTAATTTATCCATTGCATTTCCAAATTCTGAAACATCTTTAATTCCTAAAGAATATAAAGTATAATCACTTACTTCGTTATTCTTGTCTGCAATCAAAACAACTTCATTATAGTTTTGTGGCCAATTTCCTGCAACCACATCATATTGTGACTCTAATAATTCCTGATTATCAAGCATTTCTGACCACACATCAGTCTCACTCATCATTGCTCCTGTTGACATTATTGAACTAGACTGTTCTTGTGCTTTTACCATATCTCCAAATCCTATTTTTTCAAGCACTGAACTTGGATTTACTTGATAAACACTTCCATCATCCTTAGTTTTATAAATATTCAAATCCAAATTATATCCATATTGAATTGCATTTATATAATCTTTTATGTCACTATCTCCACTCTCTAAAAAGCTTTTGAATTCTTTCAAATTATTAGTTTGAACTTTGCTTGATAGTGTTTCTAGCATATCTCCCATAATTGCTCTTGAGTATATTTTATCATTTTCATGCTCTTCACCATCATCTTTTCCCATCATAGACTCCATCATGCTTGACATATCTATTGATGATTCCTGAATAGTGATTGGATATGATGACAATGTATCTTCTTCCACTTTATTTATATATGATTGCATTCCATTTGATAATGACAAAATCAATGCAATTCCTATTATTCCTATTGAACCAGCGAATGATGTTAAAAATGTTCTTCCTTTTTTAGTCATTAAATTATTCAAACTTAAATGAACTGCTGTTGTAAATTTCATTGATGCTTTTCCCGTTTTTTCTTTTTTAGTTCTTGCTCTGTCTAAGTCTTTTTTGCTTGCAGTATATGGATTAGAATCATCTATTACTTTTCCATCTAATAATTTAATTATTCTAGATGAATATTTCTCTGCCAATTCTGGATTATGTGTTACCATTATTATCAATCTATCTTTTGAAATCTCTTTTAAAATTTCCATTACTTGTACAGATGTTACAGAATCAAGTGCTCCTGTTGGTTCATCTGCTAATAATATATCTGGATCATTTACCAATGCTCTTGCTATTGCAACTCTTTGCATTTGTCCACCAGACATTTGATTTGGCTTTTTGTTAATCTGGTCACCTAATCCAACTTTTGTTAATGCATCAATCGCTCTTTTTCTTCTCTCTTCTTTTCCTACTCCTGATATTGTAAGTGCTAATTCAACATTAGCCAATACAGTTTGATGTGGGATTAAATTGTAACTTTGAAATACAAATCCTACTGAATGATTTCTATATGTATCCCAGTCTTTGTCTTTAAATTCTTTTGTTGACTTTCCATTTATAACTAAGTCTCCAGAAGTATATCTGTCTAGCCCTCCAATAATATTTAGTAGTGTTGTTTTTCCACATCCACTCTGACCTAATATTGAAACAAATTCACTTTCTCTAAATTCTAAATCTATTCCTTTTAATGCTTTTACTTCATTATCTCCTGATAAATAATTTTTGGTTATTCTTTTTAATTGTAGCATTATCTATCTCCTCTCTATTTAATATTTCCATTTTTAATTATATGTAATCATTAACATTATAATGACACAGTGTCATCTTGTCAATGCAATCATTGTGAAATTTGTGTGAATTTTAAATACGTTTGGTAAAAACAATCCTAGAACTTTATGGTAACACCTTTTTACAAAAATCATATTATGTATTATATAAATTTTGAAAAGGAGGAATAAAATGTTTACGCGTAGATATAAAAAATGTTTTTGTATGAACAATAATTCATCATGCAATACTGCTACAAATATGATAGAAGACAAATGTACCGATGTTTGCCCTTGTAATTATGAAGATTACAATAGTGATGAATGTGAATGTGGATTTGATGAAGAATATGAAATTAGTGTTTTTCCAGAAAATCCTATGCTTGCACAAAGCTATGTTCCTTGGCAATATATGGATAAAACTTTCAAACCATGTGTTGGATTAAAAATGGGAACAATATTTCCTGAATTGGTTAGCCCATATATGCCATGTCAATCTATGAGAGTTAATGAATTTTTGGAAGCAACAAATACTATCGGAGAGGGGTGTAATAAATAATGAATAATAATAATTCTAATAACTGTGACAATACAAGAGAAGAAATGCTAGAAAGAATTAAATGTTTAAATTTTGCCATTATTGAATTAGGCCTTTATTTAGATACTCACCCAGATGATGAAAAAGCTCTTTGCTTACACAGAAAATATTGCAAAGAATATAGAGAATTAACTGATAATTATCAAAAAGTTTATGGTCCTTTAACAATCCAATTTCCATGTAATAAATGGAGATGGCTTGAAGAACCATGGCCTTGGGAAGGAGGAAATATATAAATGTGGACATATAATAAGGTTTTAGAATATCCAATTAATATAAAATGCACAGACCCTCGTCTTGCTAAAGTTATTATTAGCCAATATGGCGGTCCTGATGGTGAACTTGCTGCTTCTCTTAGATATTTATCTCAAAGATTTGGTATGCCAGACCAAAAAGCAAAAGCTGTTTTAAATGATATTGGTACTGAAGAATTAGCTCACTTAGAAATGGTTGGTACTATTGTTCATCAATTAACAAAAAATGCTTCTATCGAAGAAATTGAAGCTGCTGGTTTAGGGGCATATTACACAGATCATGGTGTAGATGTATATCCTCAATCTGCTGCTGGAATGCCATTTACTACTGCATATATAGCATGTAAAGGAGATGCAATAGCAAACTTACAAGAAGATTTAGCTGCAGATTTGAAAGGTAATTAGTGCAACCTTTTTTATTTTAAAAATTTAGGTGTATGAGCTTTGCATAAGTTATCCGTAATTCGCTACGCTCAAACGGCTAACGCTATCTACACCTTTAAGAAAATATCAATTTTATTATTTCTATTAACTTCAATTTTTTCAACAAATTTTTTTAACATTGTATTATCAAACTTCTTGGTATCAGAAAAGTCTATAATTAGCTTATTAACTTGTTTTGGGAAGTTTTTCATTTTGTTTTTCTCCCCTAACCTATCTAGCTCTTCTTTAATTTCATTAATTTTATTCTGATGGACATTGTATTTTTCAAGAAATTCATCTTCTGATATAATACCTTCTACTTTTTTAGTATATAATATTTTAAAATACTTCTCTTGTTTGTCTAATTCCATTTTTAACTTCTTTTCATCTGACTTTGCTGGAATAGCTTTTACAATTTCATTTTCTACAAGAGATCCGTATTTCTCAATTTGAATTTCTTTTAGTCTTTTAGATACTCGCTTTAATACAATTTCATTTAATGCTTTTTCAGTTATTTTTATATCATTGTATTTGCAAATACTTTTATTTCTTGCATGTTCTTCACATACAAATCTACCATTTTCATTTTTCTTTCCTAATATAATACCTTTTGAATTTCGCCTTAATGGTTTATCATTTTTGTATGTTAATTTACAGCCACAATTATTACAATAAACCAAATCTTTTAATAAATATAAATATTCAGTTCTTTCATTTTTTGTACGACTAGCCCTTCTTCTTTGTACTTCTTCAAAATCCTCTATTGAAATTATTGGTTCATGAGTATTATCACAAAATTCCAATTTACTATTTGGTGTTACCTTTGTTTTCTTTTGCTTGTAATCATTGCTATATTTATTTATAGGTAACCTACCTGTATAAAATGGATTTGCTAATATTCTACTAACAATCTTATTAGTCCAACATTTTGCTTTTTGATTTAGATTTTGATACATCGAAGGAGTTTTTATATTTCTATTATTAAGTTCTTTTGCAATATCAAAAGGTTTTATACCTTCTAAATACAATGAAAATATTTCTTTAATAACCTCTGCAGCTTCAATATCTATTACCAATTGATACTTATTATTGCTATCTTTTTTATAGCCATAAGGAACAGAATTTTCAATAAATTTTCCCTGTTTTTTAAATTCAGTTTTAACTGCCTTAATTTTTTTAGAAATATCATCTAAATAACTTTGATTGATAATTCCTCTTAAAGCAACCATATCATCTATATCATATCTTTCCCCTGTATCAACATATTCTGTAACTGATATAAAACGAATATCATTATCTGGAAAAAATATATCGGTAAAATAAGAAGTTAAATTCTTATCTCTGGTCAATCTACTTGTATCTTTGACTATTACCATATTTATTTGTTTGCTAACAATGTCTAACATCATTTTATCTAATGCTGGCCTCGAACTTAATATTCCTGAATATCCATTATCTATATATTTTTCTACAATTTCGTAGTTATGATCTTTAGCATATTTTTCTACAATCGCTTTTTGACTAGAAATGCTATTTTTTTCTTCTTTATCTTCTTTAGATATTCTTAAATATACTCCAGCCTTATATTCTTTTGCCAAATTAAGCAATCACCAGTATATCATATTTATAGTTAATATAAATGTTATCATTATTGTCTATTTCAACACTTTCAATAACATCTGCTAATTGCTCTTTAGACCAATTTTTCACATTAGATACCTTTTTTGCAACTTTCTTAAATTGATTATCTGATATTTTCATATTGTTATTAATTTTGTTGTTAATCTTGTCAATTTTCTCATTTAGGTTATCTCTTTTTGCTATTTCCTGATTATACATTGTTTTAAAATCAACTTCCTGGATTACACCATTTTTATAGTCAAGATATAAAGATGAAACCATTTTATTAGTTTTTTCTAGCTGTTTCATTGTTTCTTTAAGTTCTCTTTCATCTTCTGTATTATCTTTATCTTTATAATACTTTTCTAGTAACTCTGAAACATCTTCACAACTAACAATATTTTTTACTTTCTTATTCAAATCGCTTACAACAATTTGTGTAACTGATTGCAAATTTATTCCTCTATGCTTTCTTACACAATATCCTTTTTTATGTAGGCTACTAGAACAATATAATCTCATAAAACTAATAGTCTTTTTATCTTTCCTATACTTAACCTTTAATTGCATTGGTTCTCCACATTCTTTGCATGTAACTATACCATTTAAAATCCATGTATGTTTATGTGTTTTTGCTTTTTGACTTAGCTTTATTTTCTTTTGAACACTCTCAAAAAGTTCTTTTGAAATAATTGCTTTATGAGTATTAGCCACTACTTTCCATTCTTCTCTTGGAACAAATTTTACTTTTTTAGATTTATAACTTAAATTTATAACCTTGCCATAAACTGTATTTCCTAAATAAAATTCATTCTTTAAAATTTTAGATATAGTTGAATAATTCCACCCATATATACCATTTTTGTTTTTCTCAAAACCATTATAACTTGGACAATATACTTTTTCATCTTGTAATTTTTTTGCAATCTGTCCCATTGTAGAACCACTATCATACATTTGGAAAATTCTTTTTACAATTTTAGCTTCCTCTTTATTTACTATCAATTTATTTTTATTATTCTCATCTTTCATATAGCCATAAGGTGCTTTGGCTCCAACAAACAAACCTTGTTCTTTTCTGGCCCATACACCGCTTTTTACTTTTCTTGATATATCTTTACTATACCAATCATTAATAAGTGTTTTAAATTGAATAATATCGTTATTAGAATTCTTTTTATAAGTATCTACATTATCCAATATAGATATATACCTTATATTGTTTTCTAAAAAATAAATTTCTAATAAGTAGTTTGCTTCAAAATTATTTCTTGATAATCTTGATAAATCTTTTGTAATAATGCAATTAACCTTTTTTCTTTCGATGTCCTCCAACATTCTTTGAAAAGACGGTCTGTCTGTGTTTAGTCCTGTATAACCATCATCTATATAAAAGTCATATAATTCAAATTCATCTCCAAGTTGTTTTACTTTTTCTTCTATAATACTTCTTTGGCTACCAATACTATCACTTTCTTCTTTATCTCCATCTTCTCTTGATAATCTTAAATATCCTCCTACTTTATATTTATTTCTCACAAATCTTACGCTCCCTTCGTAAGTTGTATATTCAAGAAATAACTACAATGATATTATAACGTATCATTGTAGAATTAGTCAGCCCTTTTTAATAATCTTTTTGAAGTTCTGATAAAGCATATTTAGCAATTAGTTTTACTAATTTATCTTTACTAAATACCTCATTTGCTTTTCTTGAAATAACCGTATATTTTATATTGTCTATTTCAACAATTTGTCTTTCTTCTAAATTTGATTCTTCCATTTAATACCTCCATGTTAAAGAGTATGTTTTAAAATTGCTATTCATTACAAAAAAAGATATGTATTGCTACCTATCAATTTTTTCGATATTTATCTTCAATTTTTCATTATGATTTTCTTTCAAATCCTTTGAATATCCTACAACTAAACTTTTATCATGAGCCTCCATTGCTCCAGTATAAAAAGTTTCTATTGTAGAAATATCAAAACAACTTATATTTTCTGAATTTATAAAATTATTAAAAGCTACTACTGCAAAAGCAATAGCTTGATTTTTAGTTAATGTACTAGGTAATTTATTCATTAGACTTCCCTTCATTCTTATAATTTTTTAAATACTTCATTTGTTCTTCATCTTCAAAAGCTCTTTCTTCATCTGTTTTGTAAATATCTGCTCCTCTTATCACTAAATACATAAGTATTGCAATAAATAAGCAAATAATATAAACTACCAAAAATGTTATTATTGCAATTTTATCTAACATTTTTATACCTCCAACTTTTATATTTAAACTTCATAATCAATTGCATTTTTCTATTTTTACTTCATTAAACTATGACTAGCTAAATCATTAACAGGAGTTCCACCTCTCCGCTAGCAGCCGAGTTGCACCCTATACGATGAGTTAAGGCTATGCAAGTGTATCATTATAACCATTATGATCTTCGCCTTATGAGTCGCTAACTTATATTTTAGTATGAGGTTCTGCATCCTCATTTAAACTAGCTCCCATAATAGAACGTTTTTAATGAACCTATATTCAATTTTCAATGTGCTATCAAAAGTAAAAATTTTATTTTCTAACATTAATAGCACATGAAAATCGAAAATATGACGGGCAAATTAAAAAATTTTTTTATTTTTTTATTTTAGCTAATTTATCAGCAAAATCTTTATCTTTAATTACTTTAATTGTATATTCAATTAGATGACTTTTTAAATCTTCATCTATTTCTCCAGTTTTATCCTGTGAATATTTGTTAATCATTGGCATAATTTTATCTATAACAAAACCAAGTGTTGATTCATCATTTTTTGTTTTTATTAATAATTCATAAAAATTTGTTTTTTCCATATAATTATTCCTCCCAATATCTTCTTAAACTTAATATTGCTCTGTATTTCAAATGATTTACAGAATCTACATTTGTATTTAACTTTTCTGCAATTTTTGAGAGTGATTTTCGATTAAAATAATAATTAACTATTACAAATCTTTGTTTTTTTGTTAATTTATTAATAGTATTTTTCAAACTATCATAATCTTTTTTTAATGTGTAAAATAGATTATTTTTATCTGTTTTGTCTGGTATTCTTGACCACTCAAAATAACTTAACTGTTCTTCTTTTTTAATAATAATCTCATTATCTCTTTCATAATTGAGTTTTCTATGTAATAATGCAATTTGCATATAGTTTAAAAATCTTGCAAATACAATATCATCTTCAAATTCATTATCAGACATAAGTAAAACCTCCTACATACTCAAAATTTTGGAATTTCGAGTACGAGGAGGTCCTTTACATCTTTTTACTTGAAAGCAAAAAAGGACAAACTTACACATTACAATAAGCTAGTCCTCATCCACATATTTAGTTATTTTTTGCACATAAATAACAACAATTCTCACATCCACACTTCCTATTGCGTAGATGTAAAAATCAGCATAAACTCAACCTAAATCTACACCAAATTTTCTTTCAAAAAAATTTATCCTTTGGTTCGTTTATGCTGTATAATTTGTAATTATATTCTTATATGCAATAAAAAAATCCATCTTATCCCTCCTAATCTTCTTAAAATCTCTTTTGTCTATTGATGGACTTTTCTTTTGTGCTTTACCAGCGACATCTTATCATATTTTTTGTGCGAAACCTGTCGAATTTTGCAAAAAGTCAAAAATAGTTTAGATAAATGGCGTTTTTCGTTATTATATAACAATTTTCGCCCTTTGTATAATATTTTGGAATAAATAGGAATAATTTTCATAGTATTTTGTGATAGTAATTTATGAGAATATATAGGAAAATAAATATTTAAATAGAATTTTAAGATATTAAAATAAAATAAAAGTAAGCACAAAAGTGTTTACTTTCATTTTATTTTATAACTGAACTTTTACATTATCTTTTTCATTCTCATTTATCTCAAACATTTTATATTCTTTAAAACCAAATATACTTGCAATCAGATTGCTAGGAAACATTTGAACTTTATTATTTAACATTCTAACTGTTCCGTTATAATATTTTCTACTATTTGCTATTTCATCTTCTATTTTAGTTAATTCTTTACTTAATTGACTAAAATTTTCGCTTGCTTTTAGTTCAGGATAGTTTTCCGAAATAGCCATAATTCTTGATAAACTATTTGTTAATTGTTCATTTATATCAATTTTTTTATCTATTGACATATTGTCATAACTTCGTGTTCTTAATTCAGTAATTTCTGAAAATGTATCCTTTTCATGTTTAACATATCCTTTTACTACTTCAACTAAATTAGGAATTAAATCCCATCTTTTTTTTAAATATATATCCATTGTTGAAAACGATTCTTTTACAGAATTATTTAGCTTTACAAAGTTATTATATTGTACTAAAGCATATAATATAATTAAAACAATTATTCCTATAAGAATATATATGTACATTCTTATTTCTCTCCCTTCTCCAATATGTCATTATTGATTATTATCACTTGCTTTTTCTTCAGCTGCTTTAGTTAGTGCTTTATTAATATCTGTAGTTTTAATATTTCCTTTTACTTCTAAGTTTTTAGAATCTCCACTAAATTCTGCTGTTCTTATTATTGATGTTAAATTCTTTAAAACATTTCTGTCAAAGTCATTATTTTCATTTGCAACTTCAAAACAAGCTGTGTACATTGAGTTTAATTGTGCTAATCCCATTAATTCATTCGTTCCTGCAACTTTTAGTTCCATTATAATAAATTCTATTCCATCTATATTTTCTACTGTTGCATTTGAAACTGTTGCATTGTATGAAGATAAATATTCTGAGAAGTAGCTACTTAAATAGCTTTTATTCTGTTTTAATTGTTGGAATGGTAGTTGTTGAATACTCATTTGTGCAACCCAAGTTGATAAAGCATCTCCAATATTTAGTGCATCATTTGTAGCATCCATTTGATATATTAAATCATCTGGTATATAAAGTTTAAATCCACCATAGTTTACTTTATATGTTGATGAATTTTTTTGTGTATTAGATGTTGTTGTAGTTCCATAATCATTATTTGTTGTTTGAGTTGCTGATGGTGTTGTTATACTAGTAGGATTATTTGCTATTTCAGATTTATTACTATTTTTATTGACAGCTGAAACAATTGAATATACTACAAAACCAACTGCTGCTAAAATAGCCACTATAATAACAATTATAATACAAGTTTTTACTACACTTCCATTTCCACCATTATTTCCATATTGTTGTCCACACATATTAGTTTGTCCATAATTTTGTGCGTTTGATCTTTGTGCATTATTATTAATTTGTTGATTAACTGGTCTATCATAATTATACATTTCACCATTATTGTTTTGCATATTATTACCTCCTTTCTTTTGAATTGCTGTACCGCATTTTGGGCAAAATACATCATTTTCTCCTAATTCTGTTCCACAATTACTGCATTTCATTTTTAAAATCTCCTTTCATTTTTTAATTATATAATATTAATATCAAAATTTGTTAAAGTATTTATTAATTCATCATTTATTTGATTTTCATTTGCTTTAATAATTATAACCAACTTTTTATCATTTTGCAAATCGTAAAATAAAACTTTTTCATTTGTGTAAAAATTATATTTTAAACCATTACTGTCTGTTGTTTCGCTTAATCTAGTATATCCTCTATTATAAACTGTGAATTTTTTATCATTAGATGTAATATCATTTGCCTTTGAAAAATCTTTAAATTCTCCTAAGTTTTTATTGATATTATCTTCTAATATTTTTAACTCACTTTCTATTGATAATGATGTAACACTATATTCAATCTCATATTTTGCTATTGGAGCTTTTTCATAATAATCTGATATATAGTTTCTTTCTTCATATAAATTTGTATCTTTATCAACTTCTTGATAGCTTTCTGGTAATTTTAGAGTTATTTCTTCTGTTTTTTCATATGAATAATCTGTATATTGCTTTAGTTTTCCAATCAGAAATCCATCTTCTTTTTCATTTCTTACATTACTTGCTATATTTTTATAATTTTTTATTGTTATCATATCAATAAGTTTCTTTGGTATTCCAACACCTTCTGATTCAATATTTATTATAAAAATATGATTTTGATTTAATTCATAAACTATAGATATATTTTCATTAAGCTTGTTATTTCTTAAAGACTTATTTTTATATATATAACTTAATGGATTTTCACCAAATTTATCTAGTATTTCATTTTCTTTATTTGAAGAGCTTAAATTGTAATTATCATATATATTTGGTGTATCTTCCCTATCTAAATATTCATATATATTTCTTTTCATTATGCTCGTATTAAGTCTAATATTAGAATAATTAGGTAAATTATCTATTCTATATGAACCATATTTGCTATCATAATCCGTATCTTTAAATATATCTGGAATTGAGTATTGTACTAAATAGTTTGAAGAAGCGATCTCACAATCTTTTGTATTATTTAATAGAGTAGATACATCTGATTGTTCTGTATATTCCATTTCTTTTGTTTCAATATTTATATAAGTTTTAACATCAAATTTCATTTCTTTTAGATTAAAACTATAAATAATGCTATTTACACTATCTAATAATATATCGAAATATTCATATGTTGCTTCGTATGTAAATGTAACTAATCTATTTCCCTGTTTATAAATATATATTGATGCTTGATTTTCATCTGTTTCAAATAGTATTTTGTATCCTTCAATATCTTGATTTGTTATTTTGGTTTGTTCTTTATATATCAATCTATAATTATTATTTTGTTTTTGAATATTGTATAGCAAACTATCAAATATTTCATCTATTGTTTTATATTGTAATTCATCTTCAAGTTCATTTATTTTTATTTCTAATTTACTTTTGCTTTTTTTATGTATTAAAGATGTTTCCATTTCGCTGTTTTTATCAATTTTCCATGTACTATCATATTGAAATAAATAGTTGTTATTACTAATTTCATGTATTTGATTTTTATTATTAAAATATCCATATATAAAATATATTAAAATTCCCACAATAACTATAATTAGTGTTATTAATATAGTTAATACAATTTTTTTATTTTTTATTAAAAACTCTTTCATAATTTCACCATTACTACTATTAGGTAATCAAATTCTTTCATAACTATTATTTGATATTTTTCATTATCATAAATATATTTAGAATCTGATATTACTTTCTCTTGATAGCCTTTGCTTTTTAAATTTTCCCTATAGCCTGATGCAAATTGCATAGTATCTATAAAATTCGGAATATCATTTTTAAATCTTAAACTAATGATTTGATCTTTGTATGAACTTTTTATTAGATTCAACTCAATCATCTCTTTAGCATTTTCTGCATTAGCAAATTCATCTAATTTATTTTGTGGGATATTATTTGATATATTTTCATCAGTATATTTTATATAATAATTTTCTTTAAGTACATTAAATGGTACAGCTTTAATCTCAGCATAGTTTATTTCTGAAAATTTATTATAATATTCTTTTAAAATATCAATATTTGTAGCAAATGATATACTACTATTTAATATTTTAGAATTTATCATTCCAATTAGTTTTCCATCTACATTAAACAGTGGACTTCCCTGTAGTTCTTCTGTTACAGGTAATGATGTTTGAATATTTTTATCTGTAGATGTTATAATACCTTTACTAGAAGTTAGTCCTACACCTGTTTTGGTATTTATTGAAATTATTGCATCTTCTTTTTGAGGTTTATTAGTATCTTCATATTGTATTTTCTTTGAATCATTTGTTTTTACTTTTAATATTGCAATATCATTTTCAATATTTACAGTAACAATTCCTTCAATTTCATAAACATTTCCCAAACTATCACTTACTATTATATTTTGAGCTTTAATGAGTGATTTTTCTATATAATTGTATGTAGTTGCTATTATACCATCGCTTATAAAAAATCCATTTGCTGAAGCAACAGTTCCTATGTTATATGTTGAATTTAAGAAAACAATTTTATCTTTATTATCTTCATATACTTTATTTAAAGTTTCATCAGTTATGCTATCTGCTTTTTCAAAATTGTATATATCTCTTAATTCAGATTTATAATCTGAATTTTTAGATAATGTTCCTGTTTTCTCATCATTACTTTCCATATATTGTTCTATATCATCATTTGTTTCTCCATATAAATACAATAATTTATACTCATTATTCAATTTTTTAAAATAATAATATAATGTAAGATCTGTTTGTATAATATTATAATTCATTGGATTGTTACTATCTTGCTCTTTCATTTTTACATTTGGCAAAGTAATTGCACTTATAACTTTTTCTTCATCTACTTTTGATACGCTAATTTTACCATAAGAATTATATTTAATTTCTAATTCATTAAGTTTAAAAAACATTCCTGGTACAGATATTCCTGATAAAATGTCATCTTTATATTCTTGGCTGTTTTCATCAAGTCCTAAGTATGAATTTTCATCCTTAGGAATTTCTGGATTATATCTTAGTTCTAAATAATCTTGGTGTCTTTTATAATAGTTTTCTCCACTTTCTTTTTTGCTATTAGCTTCCCCTAATAATAAATATGTAGTTTTCTTTGTTAATTCTTTTATTTTTTCTGTCAATTCATAATTAGTATCATTTTTATTAGAGGTTATTTCGTATTTTTTATCAAAATTAGATGTTAGCATTTCCTCTTTATTAACGAACGAAAATGTTTCATTATTAATATTAATTCCATTTGTTATTGCTAATGAAATAGTTCCAATTACTATTATGAAAAGCAAGGGTATAATAATTTTTATTATTCTTTTCTTTACCATTTTACCCTCCTATATATTTTTTCAATACTTCTACTATATATTTACTAGCAATATTTGCATTATTTCCGTTCAAATATACATCATGAAATGCTTCAGCTACAGTTTCATCATAGATATAATTACCTGTTGCATCTTTTGCCAACGCATATTCTGATATTTGTCCTCTCCATTCATCAAATCCTATACTTTGATTACTAGATAAATAATTTTGATATGCTTCTTCTAGCATCTTTTTAGAAAATGTTCCATTTCCAAAATCTTTATAAATATCATAATAATTTTGTATTTGATTATCCTCTATAACTAAAATAGAATTTGTTGAATAATGATTCAATAATGCTATAAATGATAAGTAATGTCCAAATTCATGAGCAACTGGAGAATACTTAGTCGCATTTTTAGGAAAATGCCCTGCTTTTGAACTTGTTTCTACAGCAACATCTATTCTTTCTGGATTTAAAAAATATTTAGCATTTAATTGAACTTGTGTTTTTATTACCCATGGTCTTGTTGTAGTAGTATTAGATGTTCCAAATGTAAATATAGGCATAAACAAAGCTATTACTCCAGATTGCGACATATCTAAATTTGTTAATGTCAGATTTGTTAAATATCCTCTAGCTCCTGGATAATCTTCGTATATCTTTTTTATAACACTTTCTAATTCTTTGGCAAATTCAACATCCATTTCTTTTAAATTTACAGCTGTAATTGAATATTTATTTATTATTTCGTTTTCAATATCCATAATTTCTTTTGGATAATCGCTTTTTTTCTGATTAATAGAATCTTGATTTATTAACTTTCGAGCATCATCTATACTCTTTACTGAAATTCCTGAATAAACATTATCTGTAATAATCTCTGTACTATACTTTCTAGTTTTTGAACCTGAGGTTGTACTAGCTTGTATAACAGGAGTTTGCTCTATGTCGGTATTTTCTATATTACTTTCAGAAAAATAATAATCATTCTTATTGTTATTAGAAATTATAAAATACACAAATACTCCAATTATTAAAACTATAATTAATATGGTTATCAAAATTGGAATTGCAATGTTCCTCTTATTAACATTTGTATTGTAATTATAATTATTGTTGCTTTCTTCATTATTAATTGGAGCATTGTATATTAAACGATTTCCACATTTATTACAAAATTTCTGATTTTGATCTATTTCGTTTCCACATTTATTACAAAACATAATATCTCCTAAATTCCCTGATTTCCTATATTTGTGAATTGTTTTTTATTGTTTCGATTACTTCCCTTGAATCAGTCATAAATGAAGCATCGCTTTGAGGTTCAGTTGTCATTAAGCAATACATTTTTGTGTTTGAAAAATAATAATAGTATGTTATATATCCATAATTACTATAATCTTCATCATGGTAACTACATTCTACTTTACATAAACACACATTGTCATCCAAGTCTTCCCAATATGAATAATTTAAATTTTTATCAGCAGCTTCAAGTTGTTGTTTAACTTTTTGTTCAAAACTATCTTGAAAGCTCTTGTTCTTTACTCCTGAAAGACCAATATCATTTTTTTCACTACCAATATAAGCTATACAACATTCCGTATTTTTATATTTTAAAACTTTATAGTTTTCTTGTGTGGTTTCTTTCCAATCATTTGCATTATATGTTAGACTAAATGAATCTAAGTTCCATGTTTTTTTATTTGCACTATTGGTATTGTTAGAATACGTACTTTGATTATTGTCATTGTTTAAATAATCATTATTATTGTTGCTATAATTGTAATCATAACTATTATCGTTTTCCTTGTTATTTGTATCATTATACTCTTTTCTATAACTGCTTTCATAACTTGTATTATTGCTTACTGAATTATTAGCATCGTATATTAAATTCAATGTTGCACTCATTCCCAAAGTTAATAATCCTGCTAGAACTAAATCAAATAATAATACTAATAATACAGCTACTGTAACTTTATCTCCACCTTGTTTTCTTGCTACCTCTAATTGTTCTTCGTAAGATAACCCTTTTCTTTTATATTTTTCGATTTTTCTTTTTATATTCCATCTATATAAATGATAGTAAGAAAGTCCAACTCCAACAGATAGCATTATACCAACAATATTGTAAGCTATATCAGGAACTCCTATTATTCCCATTACTGTACTTACTAAAAATACAATACATATTAAAGCTACAGATTCCACAAACATTTTTCTAGTTATAAGCAACAAGTCCGATAAGAAGAATGCAACCCAATTGAACCCACCTGTTCTCATCTTTTTAATATATTCATCTTGATTTTTTGTTCCAATCCAAGCTCTATAAATTTCTTCATTTTCATTCAAATGTTCCATTTATATCACCTATTTTCCTCTGTTTTTTAATATCCTAATTCACTAAGTATAGTTTTTACTTCATCTTTATAACTAGAATCAACATTTAAATATACAACTGTGTTATTAATTCTTGAAACGACCATATATTTTCCACTAGATGATAAGGTATATTTTGAATAATTTTTTCCACTAATATTAGTTTGTGCTGATGAGTTAGCTTTCATAGTTTCGAATCTTGAAGCATTATTTTGATAAAATCCTATTGCACTTGACTCATCAGACAATTCATAAAATTCTATTTGATAACTATAATTACTGTTTCCTGCTACATAGGCTTGTCTAACATAATTGTATTGTGAAAATTGTGAACTTACATCAGATACTGTATATCCTTTTCCGTTCCATCGTTGTTTTAAATTGACTAGATGTTATTGAAGTTTTTTCTTTATTTACTAATGAAATTACAACAACTATTCCAACAACTATTAAAATTCCTATTATTCCAAAAATAATTGCAATTTTTGCACCTTTACTCATTTTAACCTTCCCTTTTCTTATTATAAATTAATACTAAACTTTAAAAATTGTATTTTCTATATTTTTTATATGCAATAAAACCACTCAATGCGACAACAAGAACTATTCCACCAAACATTGCATATTCAACACCTGCTTTAGGTAAGATGCCTGGTTTCACAGTATCATCAACCGTATCAGTTCCCCATTCGCTCCATTTAAAATCTGAAGAACCATAGAAAAACATATACCAAGCTCCATTATCGTAAACACTAGCTTGTGCTAAAGTAACTGCCTCATTAGAAGTATATTTTCCATTTTCATCATTAGTTTTTATATATAAATAATAATATTCTTCATTCTGTAATCCTTTTAAATTAATTACATCATTTTCTTTAGATGTTCCAGTTCCTGCATTATATTCAATTGCATAAGAATCATCTGAATCTGCATTTAATGTCTGATCATATAATCCTGAATTTGATTTTGCATATGTCATTAAGTTAGAAAAGCCAGTTGTATCTTTATTTTTTATCTTTTTTAAAATATTTGTATCAGTAATTTTTCCTATTTTAATTTGTATTTTTCTATTATTTGAACCTTCATGTGTAAAATTAGTTATTATTTGGTCTGCATTATATGTCATCAAAGTAGCATGAAATGCATCACTATACATTGATTCACTAAATCTTACAAGTTTATTTCCATAAGAAGATATATTATCTGTTAAGCCATCTTTTTCCAAAACTGTTGCATATAAATCTTGATTTAACTCTACATATTTTGCAACTTTTGATGTATCTGATGTTTTAAATGTTTTAGAATCTTTATCATATATTAATAAAATTCTATTTTCATCATCTGTACTATTTACACTTGGTTTATTACTATTAGATGTTATAAATAAGTAATAAGTATGATTTTCTTTTGGTGTTACATTAGATATTTCTATTATAGCTTTTGATATTCCATCTTTTTTCAATTCAAATTTTGCTTTTGAAAAATCTGTCCAATCTCCTTCTGTTGTTGTACCAGGATTATCTGTTCCAGGGTCTTCAGTATCTGTTTTAGATTCTTCTTTTATTTCTGAAGAATAACCCATAAAATCGTAATATGTATTTGTTCCATTATCAATTTTTACCCATAGAATAAAATGTGCTGTTCCTGTATAATTTGAAAAATCTAATTCTATATTATTTGAAGTATTTGTTGTTGTTTTCCAAGAACTTGTATAATTTGGTATTAGTGCTAAATATTCTGTCTGTAATGTTTCTAATTGTGTTTTAGCATTATTATAATATTTCGTATATTCTGCATATGCTGTTTCATAATTTGTTCTTGCTGTTGCTATTTGTTCTTCTGTTGCAGTTGCATCTTGTTGTAAGTCTTGATATGTTTGTTTTAATGTAGTTAAATTTGATTCTTTTTCTCTTATAGTTTGATTACTTGTTTCTCTATAATTATTTAATTCATCTGATTTAGCTTTAATGCTATCAAGTTTTTCTTTTGTTATATCTACTTTTTGATATGAAATATTATATCCTGATGCACTTGATGAAAGTGTTACTGTTCCTGTACCCACTTTATTTTGTATCCAAATTGTACTTGGTAATGTAATATAATTTTCTGGATCTATTTCTCCAGTATATGCTTGTACTTTATAAACACTTAAAAATAATGGTGCTATAAATGTCATAATAATTGTTAATATTAATAATTTTCTTTTCATTTTTTTCTCCTAATTTTTATTTTTTATTATTCTCTATTTATTATATTTGCTATTATTCCGTTTACACCTCCAAATATTTTAATATATAAATTATCTCTTGAATCAAACTTCATTTTTCAATCCCCTTTACCAATTTTTTTCTACTCTGTTATAATCAAAATTTCCATAATTTTTATATGTACTTTCGACTTCTCTTTGATCTTGTAATGCATTTTCTTTTATATCTTGTATTTTACTTTCTATTGTTTCTGTTTCTTTTTCACTAACTTTGTTTTCATCTTCTTTGTTTTCTTCTTCAGTATCATCACTTGAATTTTCTAATCTTTTTAATCTTTCAATTTCTTTTTGAATATCTTTTTTCAATTGTTCTGCTTTCTTGTTATGTCCATTATCATTATCTTTGTTTGCACATCCCTTTTCTGTTAAAACATCTATTGCAGTTTCATATGTTTGTATTGCATTTCTTATACTTTTACTATCGCTTTCATCAACTTGTACTGTTTTACATATCGCTAAAGCATAATTAATTCTAATATTACATTCTTTATATTTAGGAATTATTTCATTTAATGCTTCTTCATATTTTTCTATTGCTTCCTCATATTCTCCTTTTTTATAAAGAACATTGCCATAATTATACTTTGCAATATATTGCTGTGGAAAATTTACATATGTTAATGCTTTTGCATAGTCTTCATTATATTTATTATTATTGTAATCATTTATTAAAATGGTATTTAACAGTTGATTATATATTAATTTTACAGCTAATAATATTAGGATAATATATAAAGCAATTATCACTTTTCTTTTCATTAAATTCTCCTCTTCTGGATTATAAAGTTTAGTATCAATAATATTACTAAAGGAATTGCAAAATAAAAATATATATCTTGATATGATTTTATTTTATCTTCTGTCGATTGTGCGTTAGATATTTGCTCCTTTATACTCTTTAACTTATTATTTACATTATTCTGTTTATCCATTTGTATATAGTCAATTCCTAAATCTGTTGAAATCTGTCTTAGATTATTTTCATCCAATTTTGAAAGTGCTGTTACTTCTTTATAATTATTATCATAGTAATATTTATAATAATAATCACTACTAGGATCATCTGCATATGTACTATTTACCATTTTCCCACCATCTGTTGTTCCATATCCTAATACCGCTCCTTCTGAAATATAGTTTTTTATTTCGGCAAATGAGTTTAAGCTTTCTCCTTCTTTTGTTATTTCTCCATCTGTAATAAAAAACACTACAAATTTTGTATTTCCATTTTGCCTTTTGCGTTCATCTTCTAAGGTCTTTTCAAAAATATCTTTTACTATATTTATCGAAGTTCCCTTTGCATAAAAATCATTTTCTAATTTTATTGATTTTATTTCTGCTTGAACCATATCTGAATCTGTTGTAAATGGTATAAGTCTTTGAACGGAATCTCCAAATGTTATAATAGAAAACTTACTTCCAGATAATTCATCAATTATGTAACAACAATCATTTATTACACCTTCCATTCTTTCTTTATTCCCATTATAGTCTAATGCTCTCATACTAACACTTGTATCAATTACAAATAGTACACTTAACTCTAAATTTAATGCTGTACTTTCACCATTTGGTATCATAAATCGTAAATTCATGATAAACATTACAATTACTATAGAAATTTTTATACCAGAATTAATAATTTGTTTTTTTATTAATTCTATTTGTCTATTTGTTTTTTCGTTATTCATTTTATTTGAAATTTTTTCTTTAAATGGCTTATCAAAAAGTATTAAAAATATTATTACTAAACAAATTATGCTCATAAGCCATATTGGTATAATTGGGTTTATTATCATATTCTAATCCCTTTCTCTATAAATATTGAAATTACATATAATATTACTACACTTATAAAAAATATTTCTGGGTGGTCTGTAACAAATGTCTTTTTACTTGTTTTTAATAGTGATGTTTTAGTTTCTTTTATTTCATTTACAATAGTTGAAGACATTTTACTTAAATCTCCTGTATAAAATTTACCTCCTGCTAATTGTTCTACTGCTCTTCTATATGCTGCAATTTTTTCTTTTGATGTATATATATTCATTTCAACTGTTGGACAATATGCATATAAATTTATACCATATTGTTTGCAAAGTTTACATGCATCTTCTAGTGAAACAGCTTCTGTTCCCGCCACATCATTATCTGTAGCAAATATAATTATTCTTGTTCTTTTATGATTTTCTTTAACATCTGGGAATGAGAATATAGTACCGAGCCAGTCCATCACCAATTAAAGAACTACCTCTTGTTTCGCTATTAGCAACTGTTCCTCCATACCAGAATGTAAATGTATCCATTCCATCTTGATTATATGATGATGGAACATGTCCATTATTATCTACAACAAGTTTCAATTGCTGTTCTATTGTATCAAGACTTTCTTTCACATAATCATAATCATCAGTTAATGGACAATATACTATAGGAGCTGTATTATATATTATAATTCCTATCCTATCCCCTTTAATATCAGGAAGTATTTCTTTAAATTTTTTTACTAATTCTAAATTTACTTCACATTCTGATGTTGATATATCCAAACTAATAAGAATATCTCTGTTGTATTTATCCTCAC
The DNA here is from genome assembly GCA_900555615.1 of uncultured Clostridium sp. Taxonomy (GTDB): domain Bacteria; phylum Bacillota; class Clostridia; order TANB77; family CAG-508; genus CAG-269. Next base: position 37,538 of record USMB01000006.1, read on the forward strand.
TTTTTGTTTGAATAGTTATTGGTCTTGCTATGAGTATGCTAGATATTATTATACATATTAGACTTATAGTTTTTATTATATTAGATATAATCTTATATCTTTTTACTTTAGTTTTGTAATATTCTGTTTCTTTTATATATTTTGTATTTGCAACTTTTTTTCCATTAATATACTGTTTCTTTTTATTAAAGTTTATAAAGAATATTGCTAATCCAAATATAACACAGATAATTATTACAATTGGGTACATTATTTCCATTCGTTTATAACTCTCCTTGCTTTGTTGATAGAAGAATTAAAATCTCCAATAGTTTTACTAGCAAATTCTGGCTCATAATATTCTTCAATTAATTCATATAACACAGGGATGTTTATCTTTTTTATTTCAGTTAATGAATAATTTTGTGTTGTAATATCTGTAACCTCAAAAACGAATAATCTAATTGCTTCACTTATTAATTGATATGCTTTTCTTAATTCGATTTTTTTGTTTGTATATTTATCTTCAATATCATTTAATTGCTGTAAATATTTATTTTTTATTACTGGTATATTTTTAATATTTCTTTCAGAAATAACTTTTACTTCTTCCATTTTCCCTTTAACATTGTCTTTAGCCTTTTTAGAAAGTATTATATATATTGTAAATCCAATAATAAGTAAAAAAGTAATAATTAATGGTATAAATGAATATGTAAAAGGTTCTTGTAAATTAATAGTTGTTCGCATTTTTTCGCCTTTCTAATAATTTGAATACATCATTTAATATGTCTTTTTGCTTATTTATTGTTGTTGTTATGATTTTATATTTTTTAAATCTTTCTTTTGTTTCATCATATACTTTTGTTTTTATTTCTAACTCAATATCTTTTAGCTTATCATCTTCTAAAATATAATCAGGAATATAATTATTTTGATCCATATCAAAAGCATTATACCCTGTCATTAATGCATCAGATATATTTATAAACATAACATCATGAAGTAATGATAATCTTTTCAATGTATCTTCGGAAATATTATACATTCCATCTATATCTGTTATTATAAAAACAATCATTCTTCTTTTAATAAATTTTAAAACATATTTTATTAAATCTTCTAAATTGTTTTCAGCATCCATTTCTCTTTCATATGAATTTAATATTTTTTCTAAATTGTAAATTCCAGTATTGAATTGAAATAGTTTTATATTTTCTTTTCCTTGATATATCGCTCCTATGGAATCTCCATGCTTATCTACTAAATAACCTATTGTTCCCATCGCCATTAAGGCAACTTCCTTTTTAGGTTCTAATTCTTTTGTATCTGCTAACATTTTTCTTCCTGTATCAAGTATAAATAATATATTATGCTTCTTTTCTGCAATGTATTGTTTAATTAATATTTTATTTGATCTAGCTGAAGCTTTCCAATCAATATCTTTAACATTATCGCCAATAACATATTCTCGTAAATCTTCAAAATTCATACTTTTGCCTTTATATATAGAATTGTATGCTCCTTCTAATATATTTGAGGTTTTCTTTTTTGTATAAATTGCAAGATTTGCTTTTATTTTGGTAATGTATTTCATTTTCATAATATAACTCCCCTAATTCAAGTTACGGTGCTTTTATTGAATTTATTATTGCATCTATTATAGTTTCAACTTGTACTTCATCTGCAATTGCCTCAAAATTTAAAGAAATTCTATGTCTTAATATACTATAACTTAGTGCTTTTATATCATCTGGTGTTACATATGTTCTTCCATTTATTAAAGCTAGGGCCTTTCCTGCTTCCATAAATGAAATTGATGCTCTTGTACTTGCTCCGTTTGTTACATATTTTGCAAGTTCTGGTCTTATAACTGTTGATGGATTTCTTGTTGCATATACAATACTTATAATATATTTTTTTACTGCTTCGTCAATATATACTTTTTTACTAAGTTCCTGTAAATATTTTATTTCTTTTATACCTACTACTTTTTTTCTATCTTCAAAAACATTTTTTTCAATTCTATTTAATATTTCTAATTCTTCATTTGATGTTGGATAATGTAATGTTTCTTTTATGATAAATCTATCTTGTTGTGCTTCTGATAATAGATATGTTCCTTCTTGTTCAATTGGATTTTGTGTTGCTATAACAATAAATACATCTGGTAGTTTGTATCTATTTCCACCTATACTTACTTGCCTTTCTTGCATTGCTTCTAACATAGCACTTTGTGTTTTTGAACTTGATCTATTAATTTCATCTAAAAGTACGAAATTAGCATATACTGGACCTATTTGTGTTTCGAATTCTGATGTTTTGGCATTATAAGTTTGAGTTCCAATAATATCACTTGGAAGTAAATCAGGTGTGCATTGTATTCTTGAAAATTTTCCTCCACAACTTTCAGTTAAAACTTTAGCAGCTGTTGTTTTTGCTAATCCTGGAACAGATTCTACTAATATATGTCCATTTGCTATTAAAGATACTAAAAGCGAAATTTGTAAATTTTTTTGTCCTACTATTCTTGAAGTATAATAATTTGAAATTGCTTTGATAATTAAATTACTCCTTTGTATTTCTTCTGAAGAAATATTATTATTTTCCATTTTTTTCTTCCTTTCTTCTTTTTTTTTAATTATATGCATGCAAAAAGAGGATTGCAGTCGCAACCCTCTTTTTGTTTTAGCTCGTTGTGTTCCTCTTACTTCAGGGCATTGCTCTGTACAATGTACCAGAGTCCATCATCATAGTATGTTGTAACTCCGTTTAATCCACTGTACCAAAGCCGAATGTGTTCGTAGGCTTCTGTCTTGCTTTCATAGCCCTGAGCTTCGAGTAATGTGTAATGTCTTGTGTCAATCATGTCATTTCCTCCTCTGAAAAATCAGAATTTGTTGTTGTTTCAGTATTTACACTTTGGTAAATCTAAATTCTATTATACCACTTTTTATCGAATTTTTCAACTTACAGTACAGTTTCAACTATTTAATTTAAACTTTTTATTTTAACTATTATTGTTATTATTGTTGTTGTTATTATTTCCTGATGAACCACCCCATGAAGATGAACTCGGATCATAGTGTGGTGTAACTGAAAATCTATCATTATCTATATCAATTTTATCAAAAGATGTATTTTTAGGAACTACAGAAAATGTTTTAATTACTTTTCCCGCTTCATCTACAAATGAAAGTACAGTTCTATTGGCTACTATTGAATTGGCTGAATTTTCTCCTAAAAAATCATAAATTTCATTAAACATGTTTTCTGTAATATTTGTATAATAATTAGCCAATGTATAGCATTTCTTCAATCTTATTATTTCATTATAAGTCTTTGGTTTTTTATCTATCATTTTAGCTCCCCCTTACAGTTAATATAGACTAGTTCTATATTTTGGAATGGTAAATTTATCGCTTGTATATGATAATAAGCATTGTTTTTATGTTTTGTATAGTGATAATCTCTTAATTCTGTCGTAGTAAAAAATAAGTTGTTAGGATTATTTTCTGAAAGTTTATCGTAATATAAACTTATTATTTTAGTTATATCTACACAATAAAATCCCACTTTATCTGATTTTTCTTTTTTTATAGTATTAGTAAAAATTTGATGTGTCATTATATGTTCTTGTTTTGTTCTTTGTTCATCTCCATAAAGCAATGTATCGCCACTTAAAAGCATCATATATAATGAATTACTTTCTGGATAATCACAATCTTCTAATACTCCCTCTTTTATATATAACTTTATATTGCTTTCATCTGTTAAATAAATAATATCTCTTTTATTTTTTAGTATTTGCGATTCTAGTTTATATTCTGTATTATCAACTTTTAATATAAATATGTCATCGCTATAAATATTTTTCAGTCTTTTATCTAAAGAAATTATTTGTGTTAAACTTGGTATGTCTAGCCCTGTAATTATTTTTTCTTTTGGATGATATGGGCTAGATATATTTGGGTGTGTTTTGCTTAAATACACATATGCTGATTCTTCTATGTTTTGGTCTTCTGGATATAATTTTTTATCATTTTTATATATTTCTTGTTGTAATTTACATGTATAAGATTTGTCTATTTTGTAATTATTTTTAACATATGGGCATCCTGTTTTACACAAATATAAGTATTTACATTTTAAACATTCTTCATTTATTCCAATCTTATTATGAATTTCAAATATTTTTCTTTGTGCATTATTTAATATACCTTCAACAGTATCTTTGTATATATTTCCATAATAAAAGTTTTCATCTTTTTGTCCTCTTACACAAGAATAAATATCTCCATCTCTTTCTAATAAGAAGAATTTTTCTCCACAATTATCTGAATTAGTACAATAATTTGGTGTAAATTCAGCAAACCATGTGTTTTTAACTCCATAATCTAGTGATGTTCCTCTAAATTCATCATTCATTCTTTTATAGAAATCAACTTGTTCATCTTCAGTTATTGGATGTAATATTTTTTCATCTCCTGTTACAAATCCAATCATGAAATTAAAATCGTTCATATCTAAACAAGTATTTTTTTCTAGGAACTTTATATCCTCTATTATTTCATCGGTTTTATCATAATGTTCTTTAAATATTGTGGCTGAAACTTTTTTTCTATTCGGTATTTCATTTAATAACTTTATATTGTCAAATATTCTGTCTAATGTTTTTTGATTTCCTTTTGTAACTCTATATTCTTCATGTAATGAAAATGGTAAATCTAAACTTCCACTTATTGAAACATTAAATTTTTTTATTGCATCTATATGTTTTTCTAAATTCAACAAATTTGTTTTTATATGTGGGTTTCCAACTTTAAACCCATTTTCCTCAATAATCTTCCTATTTGTTTTATAATAATTTGATATGTATTGTACAATATTTCTAAAATCTTCTTTTGCTAATGTTGTTACTTCTCCTCCATGTAATGATATATTAAACGGAATGACATTAGCTTGCTTAAATTTGTCTATTGCATATTCTAATGTTTTTAAATATTTATCATCCTGTTCTAAATCAACAGTATTTTCTTTTAAATAACAATATTTACATTGCATATTGCAATTCATTGTTGGAACATATAACAAATGTATAAACTTAATGTCTTCTTCCATTTTTCCTCCTAGTATTGATAATTTATTATTGTTGGACTTTCCTTAAATGCTCTTTCATTAACAAGTGTTGTCCTTGGGATACTTATGCTTCTTAAAGAACTACATTGTCTAAATGCTGAACTACCTATTTCTCTCAATGTTGAAGGTATAGAAACATAGCTTAAACTGCTACAACCATAAAAAACATGTCCTCCAATTCTTGTTACTCCTTCAGGTATTATGATTGAAGTTAATGATGAACAATATTCAAATGTATTTCCTCTAATTTCAGTTATTTTTGATGGTAATACAACATTGTTTAAATTTCTATCTCCTATAAAATTCTCTCCATGAATAGATATTATATTATCATGTAAATTTATTGTTCTTAATGATGTACAATATTCAAATGTTTGTCCATTTAATTCAATTACTTTTCGAGGAATTGTTATTTCTGTTAATGCACTACAATGTGAGAAAGCACTAGCTCCCAAATATTCTAAACTGTCTGGTAAATCAATAGAGCTAATTTTTGTATATTTAAAAGCTGAAGCTCTTATATCAACAATTCCTTCATGTAGTTTTATTGTTCTTAAATTATAACAATTTTCAAAAGCACTAGCTCTTATTTCTGTTACGTTTTCAGGAATATCAATACTTTGTAATCTATTGCAACCATAAAATGCATATGCTTTTATGCTTGTTATAGTTTTAGGTAAACTTATACTTTTTATATTAGTATTCTTAAATGCTTTTTCTCCAATTGCCACTACTTTTTTTCCTTTATATGTTTCTGGTATAACTATATCATCTGTTTCGCTTGGTATGATTCCTCTTGTATATTTTACAAAAGCATATCCATCTCCGTATTCCGTATAAATCATTTTAGAATTGATAAATATAACCATAGGAATTAATATTGCTATAAACATTGCTACTGAAAGTTTTATTATATTAGGAACAATTACATCCTTTTTATTACTTCTAACATCAGATACTATCCTTGCAATATCTTCATCTGGTTTTTTCTTTGCTTGTTTTGTAATAACATTTATTATATTGAATCTTTTTGCTATTATAAAATACACTATAATTGTAACTATTTCAAAAAATATACAACTTGCTAATGATGTATTAAAGAAATACATTATAGTATATATAAATGTTAAAATTCCAACTAATCCCAACAATAGATTTCTTTTAATATTTAGTTTACTTGTTGATAATTTTTTTAAATTTTCGCCTTGATTTTCGATTTCACTTTTAACCATATTTCGTATAAGTAATTTTTCATTGCGTAAATACATAGGATCAATTGGTACAAGAGGGCTTGTGTCTTTCACACTGTTTTCATTTTTATTATTCTCTTCTTGTGTTTCTCCCTCTGTTTTCTCTTGTGTTTCTTCATTAGCATTTTGAAGATTTTGATTGTTTTTAGCATTTCCTTTAGTTACTAAAATTGGCAATCCTATAAAAATTATTCCAAATACAATTATTACGATTAAAGTTCTCATTTTTAACTCCCCTTATATTTAACTTTTGTTATTCTGAAATTATCATAAAGAAATTATTCTCATAATAGTCTATTGCGTTTAAATCAAAATTTGGTACATTCTTTTTATCAAATAAACCAATCCATTTTTTAGAAATACCTAAAACATATGCATATGGCAATATGTTATAAAAATAATTAGGATCTTTCTCAGCCATTACTTCTATTTCATTTTTTTCAGCAACATTAAGATAATTTCTAAATCCTAATACTTTTGCAATAATCATTTCTCCATATGTTGTTTTTCTTTCCATTATTATTGAAAAGAAACCTGTCGCAAATATAGAAATAAATGATGCTACATATAACCATTCAAATTTTGGTTCTATATCCTTTACATATAAGTACGATATTATCCATGCGATAATTGAAGCAAATAAAAGTCCATAAGCTATAAATGATATCTTTCTCGCTTTTATATCATTAATCTTTTTATCAATTGAATTTTCTAAGGTAGTATTTATTTTATTAAATACATTTGCAAAAGACTTATCCTCACTCAAAATATTCTCATTACCATTTCTAAATAATTCTATATATACAATTTGTTCCGTTATTGAAAGTTTTTTCAAATTCTTTCTTTGACTACCAATATTAATTACTTTGTATTTGTTTTTTTCAATTTCTTCAATTGAAATATACCCTTTACTTGCTAATCCAATAATTAACGATGCTGTTAATTTTTTAATTGACTTTACTCCATAAATATATCCAATTTGTGCTGAATCAAAATCTTCAGGTGGATAAAATTCTACTGTTTGACATTTCTTTTCGTAATTTTTTCCGTATTTTTTCCACAAAATATAATTTATAATAGATATAGCAATTAAAGAAATGCATATTAGTAAACTTATAAAACCATATGTATAAGTTGACCCTACCATCAGGTAAACTCATTTTTAAAGTTATCGAATTTTTCAACATGTATTTATCTAATTCTGCATTAATTGTCTTTCCCTCTACATAGTATTTTATATTATTTGTTATATTTTGTTCTTTATCAAAAAAATATATCTTTTCTGTGTCTGTTATATTTTCAGGCATATTTACTGTGATACTTATTTTATTGATTGATGTGTTATCATAATTATCAAAAACATTAAATACCAATTCATCAATTTTCTTATTTAAGTCTTTCCCCATATTATATCTGTATTTTATTGTATATGTATGTGTTCCAGAATCAGTAGTTGTTCTTTCACTTCCAACCTTTATTCCAATACTATCATTTGTTTTATTTAAGTAAAATTTTTCGCCTATGGCTCTTAAATTAGAAACTTCTACTTTCATCTTTTTTTCGCTATTATTATCATAATACTTCTGCCATAAAGGTATTGATTTATATATACCGTTTATTTTTAAATTACTCGGAATGTTTATTGTTATATTTTCAGTTACATCTATTCTACTGTCTTTATCAACATCTAAAACAATACTGTAATTTTCTATTTCAAAATCAGATGATATATATGAATTATTATTCTTTATATTTTTATCGTTTATTTTATAGATAATTACTGGTAATAAAATCATCACCAAGCTCCATATGAACGCCAAGGTCAAAGCCTTGATTTTTCTAGTTTTCATAATATCTCCCATTATTCTTAAATTACATATATTTTATATCATAAATCGACAAAAAATACAACAATTATAAATATTAAATTTTTATTGCGTTTTTATTACAAAATCATTACAATTTAAACATGTTTTTTTAATATTTGTAACATTTCAATTAAGAAACACAGTAAAATGTGATATTTCTCACATTCTACTGTGTTTAACAAAAATTTCTATTTTCCAAAAAATTCCTTAATTGCTCCATTAACTAACCTTGTAAATGATATTCCTGCCTTTTGATGATATTCATTTATTTTTTGATATTGTCTTTTCTTAACATCAAATTTCTATAATTATAATCATCTGCAAATTCACTTAATTTACTTATTTTCAAGTCTAATAGGTTATATCTTTGTAAATAATACTCAATTTTCTTAATTTCTGAATTATATAAATATCTCTCCCTGCTCTTGTAAGAACTTTCTTGAAATATAAAATGCTAAATCATCTTTACTTCTAAATCTTCTTTGATATTGAGTACCATCATTTTTCTCACATACAAGCATATACTGACCTTCATATTTTAATAATAAACAATAGAATCTTGCTGTTGCTATTGCAAATAGAATATCCTTTTTAAGTTCTAAATCATCAATATCACTTACTGTTTTATCTACACATTTTAATATTTCAAGCATTCTTTTTATAATTTTTCTAACATCAATATTACTAAATTCAAAGCATTCCTTTGCCTTATTAAATAGTATTTTGTATTCAAGTTTTGTTAGATCTACATCATTAAAATTTTCTAATTGTTTATATAACTGATGAACTATGTATAAATCTTCAATATCTTCTTTTTCTTAATCAGTTAATCTATTGTATTTTTCAAATATATTTATCATATATCGTATCCTCCTATATCTTCTATTTCATCTTTATTAGGTACAAAAAAAGAAGGGCTTTGCTTGTCCTTCGTTAATTCATTTGTAACACTTTTATAATAATAATTTATAAAACTTTCAATTGGATTATTCTGATCTTTGTATTCATCTTCTTTGAGTTTACAATCATTATATATTTTCAATAGTTTATCTCTACTAACTTTAGGTGTTAAGTATTGTAATTTATCTTTAACAATTAAAGCTATTGCATAATCTATAATTTTAATTCTTTCAAGATTATCTCCAGTTATATATTGCAAAGAATCTTTAGTGTATAACATTTCATATTTCTTTAGTAGGTCATATATGTCATTAAAATCTACTTTTGAAAATTCTGCTGGAAATTCCTCTTTACCATTTATAATATAATTAAAAAATCTGTCTATCTTATTATTACTTATAATATTATACTGTCCTTTTGGGGACATACCCTCTGTCCCATTTATCGAATAGGGGTATGTCCTATTTATCGTATAGGGTGTATCATTTGGATAAATTCTTCTTTGGATAATCTCGCCTTTTTCATTTCTTATAATATCTAAACAAAACCAAATTCTTTTAAATGAGAAATCCATTTTGATACCGTATGTGGTTGTGCCTCTAGTTTATCAGCCAAATATGAATTTTTTGCAAAACAATACCCTTCTTTATTAGCTAATGATGTTATTACAGCATAAAGTAATTTTTCATTTGGTTTTAAATCTTTACTAAATAGCACTGTTGCAGGTATAACAGAATAATAACTTACTTTATTTTCTTCATTCAAATTACAAACTCCCCCTTCCTTTATATTTTTATTTTCAATTTATTAATTTTTTAGTGATTTTGGACATTTTTTAAGATAGGTTCATTTTTAGAAGCTATCTCCAAAAGTGATATTTTTGATTAATTTTTTTCAAATTTTAGACAAAATAATAAACACTATCGAAAATCCGATAACGCTTATTTTAGTAGTTATTTTCTCGATTTATACAACTGATATTTTCGGTTGCATTTTGATACCTTTGTTAGAGCAAAAAGCACGTGCTACTTATGAAAAGTTAATTGATTTATGTAGAGATAATCCAGATGTTGTAGACCCTCTTCGTTTCTTAAGAGAAAGAGAAGTTGTTCACTTCCAAAGATTTGGTGAAGCTTTAAGAGGCGTTCAAGATAAACTTGCTGAAAAGAAATTTTATATGAATGATGGCAGTTGCTTAAATATTCAACAAAATGATGATTGTAATTGTGGAATGTAGTTCAAAAAATAACTCACTTTTTTTGTGAGTTATTTTTGTATTCCATATCCGTTTGATATAGGATCTTTAAACAATCCTATATGTGGTGGCAAATATTTAAATATAATAAAACATAATAATATGCATATCAATCCAATAACTGCAATCCTCTTATTACATTTTAGCTTATACTCATCATTAGTCATTATCTTATATGCAACATATTCTCCTAATATTACAGCGCCAAAATTATTCCTATTGTTTTGGCACACCAAAATTTCTTATTATTTTTTTCTTTTCCATACAGCCTCCTTATTTAATATTTATGCCACAATCTCGTATATATTCTGAATATTTAAGCCTTATTTTTGGAAAAACTTGTAATTTCTATTGATTTTTTCATATATCTGTGCTATAATATATAAGTTAACGTAATAACGTTTGTTTTTTCCATTAGTCAGGATGGATCATCCAATAATACAACAATTTTATTTACTAAATTTTTTGGAGGTAATTATGCTAAAAGCAAGAAATGGAAAACTGGTTCGCCTTAGTAAGGATGACCAAGAATTTGTCTGGGAGTCATACATCGAAGGCGGTGTAAATATTGTCTATCGTATTTCGTATGGCGACATCAAGAAAGCGCATGCGCTTTTGATTACTGATGTAAATGGTAAAGAAGTCTGTGCACTTCTTTCCAAGGACGTCACTCGAATGGTCGCCCTGACCGATGAAGAACTTATCATGGACGGCTTGCCGCTCGATAAGTTCATTCGGGAATATTGTCCCGATTTTGTTGAAAGTCTTGACGAAGTTGAGGCCCAGAAAAAACCGTAACCCAACATAAAAAGACTCGCGCCCTGACTCGCGAGTCTTTTTTATTTTATTTCTAAAATTCTCTTTAAAAAATTCCATGGACCTGTTTTATCTGTTAATCCATCATAATTATTTTTTATCCTATTCAATACCTCTTCTTTTGTGAAAAACTTTATTTCAGCAACTTCTTCCTCTTGTAACTTAATTTCTGATACGTCTATACTTTTAGTTATTAAATAACACTCATTAAATTGTTTGTTAATAATATCTCCTTTTTTATTTGCAGAACATGATCCAACTAAATATTTTATATCATTATCATTTATATCTATTCCTAGTTCTTCTTTGCATTCTCTAATTAGCGCTTGTCTTCCAAATTCACCTGCCAAAACATGTCCTCCAACAGTCACATCCCATAAATTCGGCCATAGTTTCTTATTTGCACTTCTCTTTTGCAATAAAATATTAGAATTTTTATCTATAACAAATGCATATACACACCTATGCCACAAACCTTTTTTATGACATTCTTCCCTTGTAGCTATTTCTCCTGTAAACTCTCCTCTTTCATTTAATACATCCAATTTTTCTTGCATCATATAATTTCAAGCTCCATCCTATAACTTTTTTTGTAAACATCTGAATTGTATCATAAATTTATAATATTTTCAATCAATCTATAAAAAATAAGAAAAATCAAGATTTTTCTTTCTAAGAGTTGCTAACGCAACTCT
>USMB01000007.1 GCA_900555615.1 uncultured Clostridium sp.
GCGAATATTAGGTACTAAAAAATACTACCTATATTCGAGCAAAATAAATTTTGCTAATTATTAATGCTACGTAAACTAGCATTAATAAATTTTTATAACAAGGAAGTGACGAAAATGTGGAGAGATTCAGAGCAAGTTCTAGATAGTATTTTTTTATCTTATAATAAAATTTTAAAGAGACTAGATTTATTAGGAATAACAACTAAACATGGGAAAGAAATAACTCATATGGATTTAAGAAAAGCTATAGATGTTATGCTAAAAAAACATCCAACATGTAGATGGAGAAGTAAAAAAATAAGAAGTAGAAGATATTTTATTTTAGTAGAAGGGTATGACTGGATAAAATATGTGTATTTTGAAAAAGAAAAATCTTTAGTAGATGCTGATGTAGAATTTTTTGAAACCAGAATTAAATTGTATGAAGATTTTTTGAAAGTAGAGCATAATGAAAATTGGTGGAATGAAGATATGGATATAAAACAATTAGAAAAATATTTTAATAGAGCAGAATCTAGTATAAGAAAAGCAATTAAAAAAATGTGTGATAAGGGATTTAGTAATTATAAATATTTAGATAATAATAAAGTTATTATTTCGGGAAAAGGAGTTGAATGGATTTGTAAAAATGTTTTTAAGCAAAAGTATTTAGAGTTATTGGAGAAATACAAAATGAAGCTAACGGAGTTATATATTAAAGCAGGTTATCCTTATGATCATTTTTTTCATAGAAATTAAAAAACTTTAAAAATACTACAAAAACATTGACTTTTATATGAAAGATAGTATATATTTATTAGTAAAGAATATAAAGAAAGTAAAGGAGATTTTATGGACACAAGTTTTTTGAAAAATGCCAAAATAAGTAAAAAAGGACAAGTGACAATTCCAGCAGAAATTAGAAATTTGTTAGGTGTTCAAAGTGGTGATTATATTACTTTTGGAGTGAATGAACAAAATATAGTAATAGTAAATAGAAAAAAAATTAAAATAAAAAATGAGAAAGTTAAAGAAGGAAGATAAAATGTTAGGATTAGAGAATGCAACAGAAAGTCAAAAAGAAGCCATTACAACAACGGAAGGTCCACTATTAATTATTGCTGGGCCAGGAACAGGAAAAACATTTACATTGGTAGAAAGAACTATTTATTTAATTGCAGAAAAAGGGGTAAAACCAGAAAATATTATGATAGCTACTTTTACAGAAAAAGCAGCAAAAGAAATTATAACAAGAATAACTAATGAATTAGATAAATTAGATATGTATGTAAATATCAATGAAATGTATATAGGAACATTCCACTCTATATGTTTAAGAATTTTAAAAGAAAATATAGAATATACTAATTTGAAAAAAAATTATAGAATGATAGACGAATTTGAACAAGAATATTTGATTTATCAAAATATGAGAAAGTTTGAAAAAATAGAAAATTTTAATTTGTTACATCAAACTCAAATAAGTGGATGGAGAATGTCTCAATATTTGGCAGATTATATTAATAATGTTAGTGAAGAATTGGTTGATGTACAATTGCTTTTAAATGACGAAAAACCAGATATAAAAGCAATAGGCGAAGTAATTAATTTATATAATGAAATAATTTCTAAATCTAATTATATTGATTTTACACATATTCAAACAGAAACATATGAATTATTTAATAATAATCCAGAAGTGTTGAAAAAGTTAAATGAAAAAATTAAATATGTTATGATTGATGAATATCAAGATACAAACTATGTACAGGAACGATTAACTTTTATGTTAGCAGGTAAAGAACAAAATATTTGTGTTGTTGGAGATGATGATCAAGGACTATATAGATTTAGAGGGGCAACAATAAGAAACATAATAGAATTTCCTGAAAAATTTGAACATAAAACTTGTAAAAAAATTAAATTGGAAATTAATTATAGGTCAGAGCAAGGAATAATAAATTTTTATAACAATTGGATGAAAGCAACAAATGGTGAAAATTTTAATTTTGAATGGGGAAAATATAGATTTGACAAAAGGATAACACCAGGAAGAAAAGATATTACAACTTTGCCAACAGTAATGAAAGTAACTTCTAAAGATAATGAAGAAGAATGGAAAAAAGAAATATTAAAATTTATAAAATATTTAAAAGATAAAAATATAATCAATAATTATAATCAAATCGCAATGCTATTTAATTCTGTAAGAGGAGATAAAGTTGTTGAATTAGCAAATTATCTGGAGGAAAATGGAATAAATGTATATTCTCCAAGATCAAATATGTTCTTTGATAGAAAAGAAATAAAATGTATAATAGGTTCGCTATTGCTAACTTTTCCACAATATTTAATAAAATTGAAGAATAGATCTTTTAAGTTGAATAATGAAGGACTATTTACATATTATGAGGAGTGTATAAAAACAGTAGAAGAATATATTCATAAAGACGAACAATTGAAATTATTTATAAGAAATTCAGGAATAAGTCATATGAATCTATTTTCAAATACAGATTATGCTTTTACTGGTTTAGTATATAAATTGTTTGAGTTTGAACCTTTTAGAGAATTTTTAAATATAGACTTGAATAATGGTTTAGTAGATCAAAGGCCTATAAGAAATATTTCAATTTTTACACAAATGATTGCTAGATTTGATTATTTACAACATATAGATGTATTTACACCTAAAAGAATAATAAATGATGTAGAAACATTTTTTAATACATACTTAAGATTTCTGGTTGATGGAGGAATGGGAGAATATGAAGATGAAACAGAATATGCTCCAAGTGGTTGTATTACTTTTTCAACAATACATCAGTCTAAAGGAATGGAATTTCCAATTGTAATTGTAGATTCTCTAGGAAATGTACCAAGAGATAGGAATAATGCAAGATTGAATGAAATAGAAGAAAAATATTATCATAGAAAGGCATTTGAACCAAAGGAATATATTAAATATTTTGATTTTTGGAGATTATATTACACAGCATTTTCTAGAGCACAGAATTTATTAGTATTGACATGCAATGAAAAGAGTGAAGGAAGAAAACAACCAAGTTATTATTTCAAACAAATATATGAAGAGTTACCAGAATATACAAATGAAAGTATTAAATTAGAAAATATAAAAATAAGTGATATAAAACCTGTAAATATAAAAAATACATATTCTTTCACATCACATATTGCAGTATATGAAAATTGTGCGCTACAATATAAATTTTTGAAAGAATTAGGTTTTTCACCAGTCAGAATAGGTGCAACAATATTTGGTCAATTAATACATCAGACCATAGAAGATATTCATAAGTCTGCCATAAAGAAAGAATATGAAAAAATTAATAGAGATAATATAAAAATATGGTTTGACACTAATTACGAAGCAATTTCAAAATCTCAACATTCATATTTAGGAAAACCACAATTAGATGTGGCACTAGAGCAAGTGATAAGATATGCAGAAAAGCAAAGTGAGAATTGGAAGAAAATACAAGACGCAGAAGTAGAAATTGGATTAGTTAAACCAAATTATATTTTAAATGGAGTTGTAGATTTAATAGAAGGAAATGAAAAAACTGTTGAGATTGTAGACTTTAAGTCGGAAAAGAAGCCAGATATATTTTCTGATTCCGAAAAATTGGAAAAATACAAAAGACAATTACAAATATATGCATATTTAATTGAAAAAAAGATTGGTAAAAAAGTTAGCAAAATGCATTTATACTATACTGGAGAAAAAAACGGAATACCAACCATAACTTTTGAAAATAGAGAGTCGGATATAGAAGAAACAATAAAAGAATTTGAAAAAGTTGTTAATAAAATAGAAAACAAAGATTTTAAACAGAAATCAAAGTCACAAACAATATGCGACAACTGTGACTTGAGATTCTTTTGTAAAAAATAAGGGGGCAAAAAATGAGTGATTTTGAATTTGAAAGAATAAATACAATAAAAGGGTATCCTGAATTACATTGGACAGGTAAAAGGCCATATAGAGGAACAAACTATTATCCAGTACAGTTAAAAGAAAAATATGGTGAAATGAAAGATGACTGGATAAACAAAATATTCTGGGGAGATAATCTTCAAGTAATGAGTCATATGCTAAGGGAATATAGGGGTAAAATAGATTTAATATATATAGATCCACCATTTGATAGTAAGATGGATTATAAGAAAAAAATAAAAATAAAGGGTAAAGAAGTATTAAATGACAACAATTCATTTGAAGAAAAACAGTATGGAGATATATGGAGTAATGATGAATACTTACAATTTATGTTTGAAAGATTAACAATAATGAGAGAATTATTATCTGAGAAAGGAAGTATTTATGTACATTGTGATTACCATAAATCACACCATATTCGTTGTATGCTGGATCAGGTTTTTGGACTTGGAGCAGCCATAGATAATAATGCACCGGGATTTAGGGGAGAAATAATATGGGATAAAGGATTTAGAGGTACTGAAAGCAAAAATATTTTTCAAAGAACACATGATACTATTTTTTGGTATAGTAAATCTTCTGAATGGATATGGAATCAGATTTTTGAAGAGTATAAAGATAAGAAAATGTCCAGATATAATAAAGTGGATGAAGATGGGAGAAGATACGCTTTAATTAAGAGAACAAGGACGGATGGAACAGTTTATTATGGAAAAACATATTTTAATGAAGAAGGTAAAAAAATAGAAGATGTAATTTTTGAACCAATTATGGCTTCAACAGATTCTGAAAGAACAGATTATCCTACACAGAAACCAGAAGATTTAATAGAAAGATTTATAAAAGCCTCATCAAGCCCAGGAGATATAGTTTTTGATGGATTTATTGGGTCAGGGACAACTTTAGCTGTAGCAATGAAATTAGGAAGAAAATTCATTGGAGCAGATATAAATTTAGGAGCAATCCAAACAACAACTAAAAGATTAATAAATGTAGCGAATGAATTAAAAGAAGATAATGAAAAATATACGGGATTTGAAGTTTATAATGTAAATAATTATGATTTCTTTAGAAATCCAGTAGAGGCTAAAGATTTATTAATAGATGCATTAGGAATTCAAAAATTTGATGGAAATAATGTTTATGACGGAGAATTAGATGGAAGAATGATAAAAATAATGCCAGTAAATAGAATAACTACTAAATCAGATTTAGAAGAACTAAAAGCCAATCTTCCATATCAAAAATTTGAAAAAAGAAAAGCTGAAAATCCATTAGATCCTGTTGAAAGAATAACTATAGTTTGTATGGGGCATGAACCAGATGTAAAACCATCGCTTGAACAGGACTTAAATAATTATAATATAGATATTGAAATATTAGATATTTTAAAAGATAAATCCGATTTACAATTCAAACGTGATTCAGAAGCTGTTATTGACATAGAGGAAAATAAATTGATAATAAAAGAATTTTATCCAATGAATTTATTACAAAAATTAAGCCTACAAAAAGAATATATCGAGGATTGGAAACAGATGGTTGAATCAGTAATGATAGATTGGAATTATGATGGAGCAGTAATGGAACCTAAAGAGATAGATATTGCAGAAAAAAATGAATTGGTAAAAGGGGAATATGATATACCTGAAAATGCAACAAATATAAAAATTAAAATTACAGATTTGTTATCAGAAACATATGAAAAGGAGATTAAGATAAATGAGTAAAAATATGAATTTACAAACATCTTTTTTTCAAGCATTAAGATTTTTCTATGAAACAAATAAAAAATTGATAAAAAGAAGTTATAAAGATTTAACAAAGAAATATTTAGATTATAATGATAAAGAATGTAACCCAGATGCTTTTTTAAGAAGACCACAATTTGAAGCATTAGAAATGTATATATTTCTCAAGGAGTATTTAAATAATCAATCTGTAAGTGAAATTTTTAAGGATTGGATGGAGAAAAAAGGGTGCTTTTCTGATAGTAAGTTAAAAATTGGTGAAAATAATCAGATAGATATTTTTGAATATTCAACAAAAGAATATAAAGAAGTATATGAAATGTTAATAAAATATAAAGAGGTCTATTCAAATTATATATTCGCACTTACAATGGGGTTGGGTAAAACAATACTTATGGCCACATGCATATTTTATGAATTTCTATTAGCAAATAAATATCCAACAGATCCAAGATTTTGCCACAATGCATTGGTATTTTCACCAGATAAAACTGTACTTCAATCATTAAAAGAAATACAAACTTTTGATAAATCAAAAGTAATTCCAAAAGAGTATGTAAGGATATTAGATAGTAATATTAAATTCCATTTTTTAGAAGAGACAGGAACAACATTAAATACATTAGATGATTCTGACTTTAATGTTATTATATCTAATAATCAAAAAATAATATTGAGAAAAAAACACACAGAAGATACTCCAACTCAAATACTCTTTAGTGATAATGATAGAAAAAGTGATATAGATGATATTTTTTCGGAGTTATATGGTGTAGAACAACATATGGGAGAAGGAGATTTGATATTCAATCAAAGATTTGAAAAAATAACAAGATTAAGTCAGCTTGGAATATATGTTGATGAGGCTCATCATTTATTTGGAAAGCAATTGGATAAAGATTTGTATGATAAAGGAAAAAGTAGCTTAAGAACAACTATTAATATATTGGCGAATAGATTAAACCAAAAAGGTAGTAGAGTTGTAGCGTGCTATAATTATACTGGAACACCTTATGTTGGAAATAATATATTACCAGAAGTAGTTTATTCATATGGTTTAAAAGAATCAATAGCAAACGGATACCTAAAAGATGCCGAGCCACAAGCATTTGAAAATGTAAAAAATGAAACATTTATTAGAACAGTAGTAAAAGATTTCTGGAATACGTTTGGTGAAAAAAGATATGAAAATATGTTACCAAAACTAGCTATTTATGGTAGTGAAATTAAAGAGGTTGAAGAAGAGATTGTGCCAACATTAGAAAAAGTATTAGAAGAACTAAATATTTCAAGAGAAAAAATACTTATAAATGTTGGAGATAGTAAGTTGACTAAAGACAATGATATTAACGAGTTTAATAATTTAGATACAGAAAGAAGTAATAAACAATTTATAATCTTGGTTGGGAAAGGAAAAGAAGGTTGGAATTGTCGTTCTTTATTTGGAGTTGCATTATATAGGAGTCCGGATTCTTCAATATTTGTTTTACAAGCTACTATGAGATGCTTAAGAAAAATTACTAATATTCAACAAACTGCATCGGTTTATTTATCTAAAGAAAATTATGAAGTTTTAGATAATGAATTAAATAAGAATTTTAAAATGTCAGTTAAGGATATAAAGAACAAGGAAAATGGCGGTAAAGTAACATATGAAGTAAAGGTAGTTCCACCACCAAGATATATAAAAATAAAAAATTTGAGACATAATTATAATTTAGTAAAAAAATATAATGAGGACAATGATATAAATCTAGAATTAGATAGAATTGATTTAGAAAAATATAAATCAAAAATAATAAAGAAAGATAGTCTAACAGATTCAAGAGTAGCTAAAGTAAAGGAAATGGATTCTTCAGAGGAAAATATAAAATATAGTGAAATAATGTTGTACAGTGAAATATCTAGATATATAGGTGATTTAAAATGTACAGAAATAAAGAAGATATTAAAAAATAATATAAAAGATGTTATTGAAATAGTTAGTAAATATAATCAAATTTTATATGATTGGATTATTCCTAAAATAGTAGATTTTGCATATGAATTAGAAAAAACAACAAAAACAGAAGATAAAGAAGTTATATTATTAAAAGAACCAGAAGAAGAATATTATACCTTTAAAGCAAAACCAGAATTAGTCATAACAAATGAAGATTTACAGATTTTAGGAGTGAAAAACAAGAGTTTTCATGCAGATACATATTGCTTTGATTCAAAGCCAGAAAAGGAATTATTTTTACAATACATCAAGAATAAAAAAATAAAAGAAATTTATTTTACGGGAATGTTTACAAATGCATCTCAAACAGATTTTTATATACAATATATTGATCCAGATTCTAATTCTTTAAGAAAGTATTATCCGGATTTTATAGCTAAATTTGAGAATGATACATATGAAATTATAGAAGTAAAAGGTGATAATAAAATAGATGATGCTGTTGTAAATGCTAAGAAAAATGCAGCGTTAGAAATTGCATCAGAGAGTAAAATGAAATATACTATTTATAAATCAAGTACGATAATGAGTGAAAATGTTTTAGACAATGAAATTAAATATACACAAGAAGAAATAGAAAGTGATATATTAAAAGTAGCAGAAGAAAGCGAAGAATATAAGTATGATTAGAGATACATTTTGTATCTCTAATTAAATTTAAAAAAATACTTGACAAACAATAGAAAAAAATGATAACATGTAAGCATACAAGCTGACATGCAATTGAAAGGGGAATAAATATGAATATAACATTTGGTGAATATTTAACCAATAAAAGAAAAGAAAAAGAAATGTCCTTAAGAATGTTAGCAAAAGAACTTGACATATCACCAGCATATTTAAGTGATGTGGAAAACAATAGAAGAAATGCTTTATCATATGAAAAACTACAAAAAGTTATTGAAATATTAAAATTAGATGAAGAAGAACAAAGAGAATTATATGATTTAGCAGGAAAAGCAAAAGATACAATTCCAGCAGATGTAGAAGAATTTGTTAAAGAAAATTTACAAGTTATTACACTGCTAAGGGATATGAAAAGAAACAAGAAAGATGGTGATGAAAATAAGAAAAAGTAAAATATTATGTAAAGGTGATATAGACAATGAAGCTATTAGATTTCTGGAAGAATATTCACCTAATTCATTGCAAGAGTTAAATATTATTGATTTAGAAAGCATTGCAGAATTTAAATTGAATTTAAAAATTGAATACCAAAAATTAGATGAAAATGGTGATTTATTAGGTATGACAATATTTAAAACTGGATATGTTGATGTGATTAATGAGGATAGTACAAATTGTAAGAAGAAATTTGAAAAAGGAACTATTATCTTGAATGAAATACTGATTAATGACTTGAAGCTACAAGGAAGATATCAATTTACATTAGCACATGAATTGGGACATTGGATTTTACATAGAAAAGAATTTATAGAAGATGAAAATCAAATAAATTTATTTGATATTATAGGAGATATAACAGATAATGATTGCATAAAGTGTTTAAATAGAGATGTAGTTGATAATAAAGTTATTGCAGGTGGATTAAAAACAGATTTGGATTGGCTAGAATGGCAAGCAAATTATTTTGGAGCATCAATATTGATGCCTAGAAGATTAATAAAGCAATATTATTCAGAAAATTATAATAATAAGGATATAAAACAAATGGTAAAAGAAATATCTGAAACTTGTGGAGTTTCTAAACAAGCAGCTGAAATAAGAATAAAAGATACAAATGATGATAAAAGTATTAAGAATCAGTTAGTTATGGAAGACATAAAATAAAAAAGAAAAAAGCTAGATTAGGCCCTAACTTTTTTCAAAAAACTTACAGCATAAACGGCTTGCAAGTGTTTATAGTATTAAAATTATATCATTTATAATAAAATATTGCAAGCCTTTTATAGAAAATTTATGAAAGGCAGGTGAAAAAAATGAACAAAAATGGTTGGCAAAACAAATTTGAAAATACATCAAAGGCAATCAATACATATGCTACTAAGCAAGATGCTCAAAATGCTGGAAGATTAATTGCCAAACAGAATAATTCTGAACATATAATACATGGATTAAATGGAAGAATTCAAAGTAAGAATACTTATGGTAAAGATCCATATCCTCCTAGAGGATAAAATAAGAACAAGGCCTAAATTTGCATTGCCTTGTTCTTTTGCTTATTTTTTAAAGAAAGGAAAGATTATAAATGATAGAAGAAAAATTAAAAAACAAACATGAAATCACTATTTTTATAAATGGTGAAGAAAAAGAGGTAGCAAAAGAAAAAATTTCATATGAGGAAGTTATAAGAATAGCTTTTGGACATTATGAAGATAATGATTCTACAAATTATACTGTAATTTATTTTAAAGGAAATAATGAAAAACCAAATGGTTTTTTATTAAAGGGACAAGTAGTTATGGTTAAGAAAGGAATGAGGATAAATGTCACAAGAACTAATAAATCATAGTGATGATTTGAAAAAGCTTCAAAATGAAGGATATGAATTAGATGTAAATAATGGATATGGGATTGTTTCCCATATTCCATACTTGAAAGAAAATGGAGAAATAGATTATGGTACATTAGTGTCAAGCATTGCTTTTGAAGGTGATAAGGCTAAGTATAATGGAGACCATGTTATATATTTTTCAGGAGATCAACCTTGTAATGCAGATGGAACAGAAATTACACAAATAAAGCATAGTGCCAGCAATTCAATTTTAGCTGGAATAAATGTGAAACGCTCATTTTCAAATAAACCAGATGAAAATTATAAAGATTATTATGAAAAATTTGTAAATTATATTAATATAATTTCTTCTAGAGCAATAGATAAAGATAATTCAGTAACTGCAAAAACATTTAAAAAAGTGGTAACAGAAGAAGAATCAGTATTTCAATATATTGATACAAATTCATCAAGAGCAGGAATTGACAACTGCAATAGAAAAATGTTGGACAAAAAAATAGCAATTATTGGACTTGGAGGAACTGGAGCATATATACTTGATTTGGTTTCGAAAACTAATGTCAAAGAAATACATTTGATTGATGGAGATGTATTTTGTCAGCATAATGCTTTTAGAAGTCCTGGAGCAGCGAGTAAAGAAATATTTCCAAAAAGTATGTCAAAGGTAAGCTATTTTAAAGCAAATTATCAAAATATGCATAAAAATTTAATAGAACATAACATGTTTATTAAAGAAGAAAATGTTAGTGTATTAAAAGATATGGATTTTGTATTTATATGTATTGATTCAGGAATAGCAAGAAAATTAATTACAGATTATCTTGTCCTAGAAGAAATACCATTTATAGATACAGGAATTGGGCTACAAAATATAAATGACACTATAAATGGTCAGGTAAGAACTACTGTCTTTAACAAAACTAATTACGACAGAATTCCTATATATCTTGATTTTGATGAAGATGGTAATGATTTATATAATACAAATATTCAAATTGCAGAATGTAATGCTTTAAATGCAACAATAGCAGTTATAGAATGGAAAAAATATTTTAAAATATATGAAAATGCTGATAGTCAATGCCAAAATGTTTATTCAATTGAGATGGGAGAAATAGTACATGAAAACTAATAAATTTAAAGTTGAGTTTGTTGATAAAATTCCTTCAAACTTAAAGGATGGTATATTGTATGTGTGCATTAGGTGTAATGTTATTGTACATAGATGTGCATGCGGATGTGGTGAAAGAACTGTAACTCCTATCGATAAAAAATATGGATGGGTAATGAAATATGATGGACAAGCAATTACACTTAGACCATCAATAGGTAACTTTAGTATACCATGTAGGTCACATTATTATATAACAGATAATAATGTTGAATGGTTAGAAAGCTATCAACAAAAAAATAATAAAAAAGGACTATTTGAACTAATTAAGCAGTTATTCAAAAAATGAAATAATATAGGCATCTTTTATATAGATGCCTATAAATTTATAAAGGAGGTTGTATATGTATAAGGTATTTAACATACTAAGTGTATTTATAAGACAGTTTTGCTTATCAAATCCATATGCAATGTATTTTGAATCAAGTGTATATGCAGATATTTTTAACATAATTATTGGAGGGACTATATTACATATGCTTTCTTTTTTTCTAACATCAAGTATTTATGAAAAGGGAAGACACCCAAGTTGGCTAGGATGTGCATTATATTGCATAAATTATATTTTTAATACCGCTTTAATTAGTTTTTTATGTTATAATTTTAATAAACTCAATTTGATTTATATTACATTAATATCTTTTATAGTCAATTTAACAATATGGATAGTAATTATAAATTTAAAAAAGAGGGTATATAGTATAATATAAATAAATTCATAATAGAAAGGAGTCATTATGATTTATATTACAGGAGATACACATGCTGATTTTAGCAGATTTTTAATCGAAAACTTCCCAATTCAAAATGAAATGACCAAAGATGATTATGTAATAATATGTGGCGACTTTGGTGGAGTTTGGACATATGAAAAAGAAAACATACAAGAAAAGTATTGGTTGGATTATCTAAATGAAAAGAATTTTACAACATTATTTGTAGATGGAAATCACGAAAACTTTACAAGATTATATAAATATCCTGTAGAAGAGTGGCATGGTGGTAAAGTTCATAAAATTAGAGACTCTGTTATACATCTTATGAGAGGTGAAATATTTGATATAAATAATAAAAAAATTTTCACACTTGGTGGTGCAAAATCACATGACATACAAGATGGAATATTAAATTTATATGAAGAAGAGAAAATATATGAATATAGAAAAAGGGGTGCATATTTTAGAATAAGAGATTATTCATGGTGGAATTTGGAACTTCCAACTGAAGAAGAAATGCAAAACAGAATAAAAAATTTAGAAAAAGTAAATTATAAAGTTGATTATATTATCTCTCATTGTTGCCCAACTAGTATACAAACACTATTGAATCCATCTTATAAAAAAGATATCTTAACAGATTATTTACAAGAAATTTCAGAAAAATGTAAGTTTAATAAATGGTATTTTGGACATTATCATGATTATAGGCAAGTTAATTCACAGTTTACTTTATTATATGAAGATATAGTTCCTTTAGAATTTGAAAGTATTTTTTAATAAAAAACGGCTATTATTGATAGTCGTTTTAGTGTTTTTAATAGATAAAAATAATATTATTATACTCTCGATATGAAAAAACTTAATAAAATTCAAAAGTTTTTTCATAAATTTGAAAAAACTTGACTATAATAATAAAAAATAGTATAATAAAAATAGTTGGAGGAGATTTTATGGAGAGAATAAAAAGAGAAGATTATTTATCTATATTAAGAAATTTCAAAGATCAACAAATTATAAAAGTAATAACAGGAATTAGAAGATGTGGTAAATCTACTTTATTAGAGTTATTTCAAGATTATTTGAAAGAAAATGGAGTAGAAGAGAATCAAATCATATCAATCAACTTTGAAGATGCAGATTATGAAGAATTACAAGATAGAAAAAAATTATATGAATATTTAAAATCAAAACTGGTAAAAGGTAAAAAAACATATATATTTTTAGATGAAATTCAAAAAGTTGGTGAATTTGAAAAAACAGTAGATAGTCTTTTTATTAATAAAGATGTTGATTTATATATAACTGGATCAAATGCTTGGCTTTTATCATCAGAACTTGCAACATTACTTACAGGAAGATATATAGAGATCAAAATGTTGCCATTGTCATTTAAAGAATATTTATCAGCTTTTGAAGATAAAACAGATTTATCAAGAAAATTTAGAGATTATTTACGATATAGTTCATTTCCACAAGCAATCGAATTATTTAAAATTAATCCAGAAAATATTAACTTGTTTTTAGATGGAATATACAATACAATTTTATTTAAGGACGTAATGCAAAGAAAAGGAATAACAGATAAAAACACCTTAGAAAGAGTAACTAAATATTTATATGATAACATAGGAAATAGAACGAGCATGAAAAACATAAGTGACAATATTGAAGGTCTTGAAAAAAATAATTCATATAATACTGTTTCAACATATGTTCAAGCACTTATTGATAGTTATATTGTGTATAAAGCAAATAGATATGATATAAAAGGAAAAGAATTTTTAAAAACACAAGAAAAATATTATGCAGTAGATATAGGACTTAGATATTATATGTTAGGTCAAGGTTCTGGTAAAGATATGGGACATATATTAGAAAATGTAGTTTACCTTGAATTATTAAGACGTGGATATGAAGTTTATATTGGAAAATATGATGACTTAGAAGTTGATTTTGTAGCAAAAAATTCAGAAAATACAATTTATTATCAAGTAGCATTAACTACAAGGGAATCTGCTGATGGTAATAATATCGTATTAGAAAGAGAATTAGCTCCATTAAAGAAGATAAGCGATAATTATCCTAAATATATATTAACACTAGATGATGACCTAGATGCTGATTTTGACGGAATAAAGAAGATAAATGTATTGGACTGGTTGATTAAAGAAAAAGATTAATTTGAAAAAGCAAAATAATAATGTAATTAGTTTTACAGAATTATTTTGTTTTTTTATATTAACTGACAAGTTTCGACAAGAAATGCATAAAAGATGTGTTATAAGTAGCCAGAGGGATGAAATATATGGACTATGCAATAATAGAAAAATTAAGAGAATTAAGAAAAAGTAAAAAAATTACACAAGAACAGTTAGCTGAAAAATTAGATATAAGTCGTTCGAAGGTTTCAAGTTGGGAAACAAATAGAAGAGATATGAGTATAACAGAAGCAATAGAATTAGCTAATATATATGAAGTAAGTTTAGATAATTTGTTCGAAATAAACAGAATAACAGAAGAATACGTAAAAATATCTGATAAATTTTTAAAAGGCAAAAATATTACTTTAGAAGAGAAAGTTAGAGTTATAGAATCACTTCGAGAATGTTTAAAGAAAAATAATGTGGATGAATTTTATGAAAATTATAAAATGACACAAAATGCGACAAAATAGTTTTAAAATATCTATTTTGTCGCATTTTAGGTATGTAAAATTTAGAAATGAATTGATATAATAAACAAAGTAGTTAGACAAGAAGGAGGATATTTGTGAAAGATCAACCAAACAAAATTGGGCACTTAAATATGATTCAGGAAATAATTACCAGAATGGGGAATAATTCATTTTCCTTAAAGCAATGGGCAGTTGGCATAATGATTGCTATATATGCTTTTGCAGGAGAAAACTCTCATAAAGCTGTAATAGTAACAACAATTCCATTGGTGGTTTTTTGGATATTAGATTCATATTACTTAATGACTGAACGTAAATTTAGATGTTTATACGATGAAGTAAGAAAGAAAGAAGAAAAAAATATTGATTTTAATATGAATTTTAATTCAATAAAAGTAAATATGGGTAATATAAGCAATTATTGCTTAATAAAAGTTGCAGTTTCAAAAACGATATTGCCATTTTATTTAGTATGCCTTGTAACTACATTAATAATTTATTTTATAAAATTTTAGGAGGTAATTATGAAAAGACAAGTATTTTATAGTTTTCATTTTAAAAACGATTGTTGGAGAACAAGCCAAGTTAGGAACATAGGAGTTATTGAAGGCAATAAACCTGTTTCAGAAAATGATTGGGAAGAAGTAAAAAGAAAAGGTGACGATAATATAAAAAAATGGATAAACGACCAATTAAAATATAGAAGTTGCACAATAGTTTTAATAGGTGAAGAAACATCAGAGAGAAAATGGGTAAAATATGAAATAAAAAAGAGTTGGGAAGATGGAAAAGGTGTTTTAGGAATTTATATACATAATTTAAAAAATCAAGATGGAGAAAGAAGTAAAAAAGGTAAAAATCCATTTGAACAATTCACTTTAACAACTGGAGATAAATTATCTAGTAAAATAAAAGTATATGATCCACCATATGGATCTGATAGTAAAGCAAA
This sequence comes from uncultured Clostridium sp., assembly GCA_900555615.1. Taxonomy (GTDB): domain Bacteria; phylum Bacillota; class Clostridia; order TANB77; family CAG-508; genus CAG-269. The sequence continues at coordinate 15,686 of USMB01000007.1, forward strand.
TTATAACTATATTGCTGAAAATATAGAAGATTGGATAGAAACAGCAATTAATGATAGAAAATGAAAGGGTGATATATATTATGTATAAAACAGGTGAAAAACCAGGAAAAGGCGAATACTATTGTACAAAATGTGGGCAAAACGTGACTTTAGATGATAATACTGATACTTTACCACCATGTCCAAAGTGTTCTAATACTACTTATAGAAAAGAATATTAAAAATTAAAAGGCGAGAATTAACTCGCCTTTTACTAGTTACAACTTCAACCCACTAACAATTAACTTAATTGCATCACTAAAACCACTCATATAATACTTATCATTCCAATAAGCACAATACTCCATAAAATCCTCATAGATTAAATCTAATTTTTTAGAAATATAGTTGTAATTTTCACTAGAAACATTATTTAAAATATTTTCAGAATAATTATCAAAATTAATTAAATGCTTTTGATCATTTTCATCCATACGAGATAATTCCTCTTCTCTAAATTCTAACCATTCCTTTAATAAATTTTCACTTTCATTATTATTTAAAATATCACAAATTTTCATTGTTAAAACCTCCATTTTTATTATAAATTTTTGGGGACAAATTGGGGACAATCATTGCAAAAAACCACAAAATTTAACCGATTTCATAATCTTACCAATTTGCTCTAACCCTATTAAAACTAATAAAAACTCAAGTTAACAAAATTTCTCAAAAATACTAATTAAATCCTCATAACCCGAAGGCTCACAATAATTTTTTATCTCTAAATACATATTTATATTTAATATCAACGCAAAAAATAAAACTTCCAAAAATCAATTTATAAAAACATTCCTGAAAACACAAACCTCTCCGCAAAATCTGTCTCAATTTTCAAATAGTTAACAAATATTTGAAAAATATTCAAAAACTATTTGACAAAATTCGACAAATATGGTATTATGTTAATGAGAGGAAAGAGAAAAAATGGATAATAAGAAAGATAATTTCAAAAGGATTGCCGAAAAAAGGACAAATAAAATAATTGAATCAATTTCCAAACTTCAAAATTTAACCAATACATACTTTTATGAATATACAGATGAACAAATAGAAGCAATATTTGAAGCAATACAAGAAGAATTAGATAATCAAAAGAAGATATTTGAAGATAATAAAAAGAAAGAAAAGAAGAGATTTGAATTATGATAAGTGATTTGTTTTTTGGTGGAAAATTAAAAGATGCGGACAATTTAATAATATATGAAGAAGAATTTGTATTATTATATTTAACTATAAAACTAAAATATTATACATATTTTGAAAAAGAAGATGTAGAAAGAGTATTAGTAGAATTTTATGGCGAAAAAAATATAAAAAGCAAAAAAATTCCCGAAGTCTGTGAAAAATTTTTCAATACATATGGGAAGCAATATTGTTTTAAAGAAGAACATAAAGAAAATGAATATTACCAAAAAAGCTTTTCATTTTGGGAGGAAATAACCAAAAATTCTAATATAGATTCAGCCTTAATATATAGTGGAATAGAAAATGAAGTGTTAGATAATAATATCAATTTCGAAAATAAGTTAAAAAAATGTTTGTTATACTATGAGTTAAGAAATGATATAAATGTAAAAGAAGAATTTATATTAATATATAAATATTTTCATATATTAAAAAAACACTATGAATTATATAGAATTATTGATAATAGATTAGAAAAAATACCAGAGATATTTGATTCAATAGAAATAACAGAATTAAGCTTAACAGAAAAACAATTAAATCTGTTAATTTCTAACAATATTTTTTCTTTAAAAAATATAAAACAGCTTCCAGTTAATTCTTTAATTTGTGTATTTAGTGATGATATAGAAACATTTGTCAATGAAATTGAAAGATATTCTCATTCAAAAGAAGAAGTGCTAGATAAGCTAAGCCGAAAATTTAATGAATTAATAAAAGAAGATTCAGTAAGTATTATACTACGAAGATATGCTTTGGAAGAAAGCAAAAGAAAAACACTTGCAGAAATTGGTGACGAATCAAACTTAACAAGAGAAAGAGTAAGGCAAAAAGAGAAAAAAGCTATATCAACCCTAATGCAAAATAGTGATGAAATTAGTGAAATAATATACTGCTTTTATAAAGATATAAATAAACAAAATAGGGAATTCATAACAATAGAGGAGTTTTTACAATATATAAAAGATGAGCAATTAACAATATATTTGACTATTATAATGAACTCAGAAAAGACGAGGCTGGTTTATGATGAAAAATATGAAATTATATATGATAAAAGAGAAATTACACTAGAAGAAATAATTGAACAAGAAAAAGAAGATTTGAAAGATATATTTCCAGTTTCTGAAATGGAAAAATTAGATAAAGTTCAAAAAATTATTATAAAAAATGAATATAGAATTTATCAAGAAAAAATATTGGTAAGAAAAGATGTAAATAGTACCAATATTTATATTAATGAAATAAAAGAAAATTTCGTTGATGGATATAATATAGGAAGTGGTGAAGATTATAACAAGCTCATAGACATTATTAAAGACAAATATGGAGAACTGGAAATTCCAGTAAAGCATGGAATACAGGCAATAATTGATAGAAATAACTTTACTCAAATTGATAATGGAAAATATATTCCAAGAGAATATGCTGTAAATTTACCAGAAGAATTAACAGATAAAATACTGGATTATATTATTAACAATGATTCGCCAATTATTGCGTATAATACAATTTTTGAAAAATTTAAAAATGAATTAGAAAAAATAGGGGTATGCAATAGATATTATTTAAAAGGATTAATTGATGAAAAATTACCAGAAGAATTTAATACAGGAAGAGACCATATTAATACTAATTCGGATAATACTATTTCCTTAAGTGATGTTATAACTAAGATTTTTAGGGGGTTTGAAGCGGAATTTACATTAAATGATATTAAAGAGAAGCTTCCTGGACTAAAAGATTATACATATAGAAATTATATATCTGCAGAAGAAAAAAATGGATTAATTAAAATGGCTACTAATACATATATCTATATAGATAAGTTGAACATAACAGAAGAAACAAAAAAAGAATTAAAAGAATATATAGATTCATTATTTGTTACATTAGATTCTAAAATAATAACCTCAAAGAAGCTATATGCCAGTCTTGCAATAAAAAATAAAGAACTATTAAAAAAATTACATATAACAGCAAGATTTGGTGATTATGAATTGTACTTTATAATCAAATATTTGTTTAAAAATGATTATTATTATAGTAGACCAATAATAAGTCAAGAAGAAGATGCAACAGTAAGTGAATATGCATTACTTCAAGAATATGTAAAGAGATTGGACAAGTTCTGTTTAGAGGATGTAAAAAGTTATTTGCGTAAAATGAATTTTAGACAATTATACAGTTACTTAAATTTTATGGAAGATATGAGTGAATCATTTGTGCAGATAAATAGAGATAGTATGATAAAAAAAGAAAAATTAAACCTTACTAATGAAAAATTGAAAGAAATACATGATTTTGTTGAAATGATAGTAGGAAAAAAAGAATTAAGACTTGATAACTTTGATGGATATTTTATGCTTCCAAAAATAGAGAAAACATGGAATAAATATTTGTTAGTAGGAATAATAAGAAGTTATTTTGATGAAGAATTTGAAGTAGAGAATACTACAAATCAGTATTTTTCTACAGATTTTATAGTAAGGAGGATAATATAATGGATTTTAAGGAAAATTGGAGATTTGCAGGAAATAATTATACAGCAGAAAATGGGTTGGATACTGCAGATATGGAGACATTTAAAAGAGACCCCATTGCTTCACTAGCGAGAGAAACATGTCAGAACTCTATTGATGCCAAAAAAGAAGGAGAAAAAAAGGTAAAAATTGAATTTAAAAGTTTTGAAATACCAAGAGATAAAATTCCAGGATATGATAGATTAAGAGGAGAAATAGAAAATTGTAAAAGTTATAAAGAAGGCCAAAAAGACTATGAACAATTAGTGCAAATGCTAAAAGCTATAAGCAAAGATACAATTTCATGTTTAAGAATAAGTGACTACAATACTACTGGATTATTTGGAGATAAATTTTATCTTTTAACTAAAGGAAGCGGAATAACAGATAAGACGGGAAATACAGGAGGTTCAAAAGGTATTGGAAAATTTGCTTCATTTGTTGCAAGTTCGTTTAATACAGTTTTTTACTCTACCTATACTCAAGATGGAGAAAGAAAAAGTTTAGGAATTTCTAAATTATGTTCTGCACCTATGATTGATACTGATGAAAAAACAATAGGTACAGGCTATTATGGAATTAATATGAAAAATGATCCAATTACTGAACAATTAAGTTTAGAAGAAGGATATTCAAGAGAAACATCAGGAACAGATTTGTACATATTAGGATTTAAAAAAGAAGAAAATTGGAAACAACAGATTCTATCTATGCTTTTAGATAGTTTTATAGTTGCAGTATACAAAGACGAATTAGAAATTGTTGTGGATGATATAAAAGTAAATAGTCAAAACTTAAAAGAAATAGTTGAAAATGACAATATAATAACCAAAAACTTAAGGAAAAGTATAATTTCTCAATATTTGTTAATTTGTGAAGGTGAAGGTGTTTATGCAAAAGAATTTGACATATTAGGTTATGGAAATGTTAAAGTTTTTGTCAAAGGATTTGGAAGAGAAAATTCAGACCTAGCTACAAATAATTGTATAATGATCAGATATCCATATATGAAAATAAAAGCTATCACTGGAATATCAAACATTCCATGTTCAGCAATGTGTATCATAGAAGAAAATCAATTAAATTCAGAATTAAAAGATGTTGAAAATCCTCAACATACAGATTGGGAACCAAAAAGAAAAGATGATGAAGCTTTGCGCTCTGAAATAAGAAATATATTATATCAATTGAAAAAGCAAATTATTGATTTTGTTATAGAGGTATTATCTTCAAGTGAAACTGAAGAACTTGATATAGAAGGAGCAGGAGATTTCTTACCAGAGAGTGATGCGATGAATAATGATACTGTTGGAGGAGAACAAGAAGACGTTGTAGTAAAAGATAAACCAATTATTGTAAAGAAAATTCAGAATAAAAAATATGCTAAAAATCCAGTAATTGAAACAGACACTTTAGATGGTCTTGTGACAGATATAGGTGATCATCAAGATGAAGGTGATGATTCTCCAATTCCAACAGGACACAATAATGGTGGACATGGAGAACCTCATGAGACTGACAATCTACAAGGAAGTACAGAAGAAGGCGATAAAGATATAATAAAAAGAGTTCCATTAACAGATATGAGGAAAGTATTTTTTGTATCAAATAAAGAATCTGGAGAATATGTAGCAATTATTGATTCCGTATACGAAGAAAATGACTGTGAAATAGAAGTTAAATATTTTGATGATGCAGGAAATCAATATAATGCAGAAATTGTAGAGTGTTCAGTAAATGGAGTAAAAACAGAAATAGAAGATGGAAAAGCAGTAAAATTTAAAATATGCCAAGGAAAAACAAAAGCAATAATAAAAACAAATTTAAGAGATTATTATAGATGTGAGGTGAAACTATATGCAAATAGGTAATAAATTATTTCCGTACCCAACAATAAATAATATTGGATTGCGAAATTGCTTCAAAGAAACAACATATTCATTTAGATGCAATGATTATAGTGATGGTCAAAAATATGTGCTAGAAAATGCATGTGTAGAAATTAATAATGAAAATATAAAAAAATTAATAAATGAAGGATACTTAGGAGTAGGGCTAATAATTGAATGTTCTTCTACTGTATATAGAAAAATGTTTGAAGTTTCTATTGAACCACGTACAATAAATATCCCAATAGGGAATTTAAGAGATAAAGTAGAAGTATCATGTTATATTTATGCCAAAAAAGATATAGATGATTTTATGGATAGTGATTTCTTAGAAGATTATGCGGGATATAGTTTCAAACTAGATAAAAATGACATTATTGCTATTGATGATGGATATACGACAAGTATAGATTATGATGAAAATATTGATAAAAAAGTTTCTTCAATATTTCAAATAATAAGAGATAAATCAGCAGAGTGCATGATAATTGAGAAGAAAGCGAAGAAAATAGTAGTAAGTTTGCCAGAACAAGAGTTTAGTAATTACGATATGTTGAGAAAAAATGATAATTTTCAAAATATTATTTTTGCAATGATTGCAATTCCTGCCCTTACATATTGTTTAAAAGATTTACAAGATAAAATGAAAATAGAAGAATATGATATGGATTCTATTGAAATGGACTACTATTGGTTTATATCTGTAAAAAATGCATATAAAAAACAATTTGGAATTGAATTAACAACGGAATTATTTAAAAATGCAGAAATTTCAGTTTTAGCACAGAAATTATTAAATGATGGTAGTTTAAATGGAATAAAAGATTTATTTGAAATAGCAATTAAGAAGAGATTAAATGGAGGGGAAGAGGATGAATAAAATAAATATAAGTTTTATTACAGAAGAAGCGTTAGAGACTCTATACAAAAATAGTGAAGAAGTAGCATCATATTTAATGAAAGAAAATGATAATTCTAATTGGTTAGAAGAAATATATAAAGGAAAATTATTTGAAGAAAAGAAATATAAAATTGAAGATATAGAACTATTAACGGATGATAATTATTCGAATGTAGATTTCCAAAACTCCATTAAAATATATGAGGCATTAAAAGGGTTACCAAGATATATTCTAACAGATGAAAGATTTTGGTGTTGGTTTAACTTTACTATAGGATATAAAGCAGCATTACAGGCAATGAAAATAAAATCAAAAACAACATTTGAAGATCATTGGCTATTTAAACAAGGAAAAAGAAGAGGAATATTCTTTAATGTTTTAGCAAGATGTTATTTTAGAGTTGAACTGTCAGTTGATGAAGAAAATGAAGAAGACAAATACCATTTAACTAGATTTGTAATAGAAAATCCAGAACGATTTAGGTCATTAAGTTGGAGATCAAATTCAAGTGAAAAAACTGTAGTACTTGGGGCATTAAAAGCAGAAAAGGATATCGTTGAAAAATACAAAGATGTTATAGATGTAGATAAAATAAAATACGATGACGGAAAGAGAACAATTTATACAGAAGTAGCAAAACAAATTTCATTATATGCAAGTGTAAGATTAATTGATGCCGCATCACAAGAAGATATATATAATTATGTATACAATAAAATGGAAGAAATGGTAATAAAAAGATTAAATGAAGGAGTATAAAAGGAGAAAAAATTCTCCTTTTATTTTTTTGAAAAAGTATCTAAAATAATTGTAAAATAAAAAAATGTATGATAGAATATAGAAAACAGATGACGACAAACAAAGGTTCTTAAAATAAAAATAGTTTAGACTCAAAAGAGGAGAAAATATATGAAAAAAAGTAAGTTAGTTATGCCTGTATTGAAATGGGTTGGTGGAAAAAGACAACTACTTCCAGAAATAAAAAAATATATGCCAACGATTAATAAAAATACCACATATTATGAGCCATTTGTTGGTGGAGGAGCTGTGTTGTTTGAAATACAACCAGAAAAAGCTATAATAAATGATGTTAATCATGATTTAATAGATGTTTACAAAGTTATAAAAGATAATGTTGAGGAATTAATAAAAGAATTAAAAAAGGAAAAATATGCCAATACTTCTGAAGCATTTTATGATATTAGAGAGTTAGATAGATTACCTAAATATAATAATTTAACAGGAATTGAAAAGGCAGCAAGAATATTGTATCTTAATAAGACTTGTTATAATGGATTGTATAGAGTAAATAGTATAGGAGAATTTAATACGCCTTTTGGAAGATATAAAAATCCTAATATTTTAAATGAAGTGGGTTTAAGAGCTGTAAGTAAATATTTTAATGAAGCGGATATAACATTTTTAAGTGGAGACTTTGAAAGTACTGTAAAGGGAATAAAAAAAGGTTCAGTTGTATATTTTGATCCACCATATGCACCAGTATCTAAAACCTCAAATTTTACAGGATACAATGAAAGCGGGTTTGGAGAAGAAGAACAAAAGAGATTAAAAAGATTATGTGATAGATTAACAGATAAAAAGGTTAATATTTTACTTTCAAACTCTGATTGTGAGTTTATTAGAGAATTATATGGAGATAGTGAAAAGTACCAAATTATATCAGTAAAAGCAAAAAGAGCAATAAATAGTAATGGAAATTCAAGAGGAGAAATTGGTGAGGTGTTAATAAAAAATAATGTATAGATGTTCAACAAATAAAGAAGCATGGGAGAAAATCTTTAATGAATATGATGTTTTAAACAAAATACAAGAACAAGGACTTTTTGAAATATCATCTAAAGAGATAAATGAATATAGAGAAGCAAGATTAATGACAAAGTTTGATAATAGTGAGAGTATTCCAAAAATTTTGAGTGAGAATAATTTATCAATTTTGCCAATTTCTAGCAATAAATATATGATTGCGAGATTTAAAGCATATAAGAAATTTGGGAGTGAACCAAAAGATATTGAAAGAGTCGAATTTCCACCATATATAGAAAGCTTAGATTATAATAATATATCTAGTGAGGCATTAGCTTTAAATTGTACATATATTACAGGGATTTTAGAAGACTTTTTAGATGAAGAAGAGTTAGTACCTACTGTAAGTGGAAAAATGGGTTCAGGTTTATTTAAATTCGAGATAGCACAAATTAATGATGATAAAAAAATAAATGTTACTGTTGAAAATTCTAGAATGGAAATAGATGGAGGCTATGAGGGTGTTAATAGTTTAGCATTGGTAGAAGCAAAAAATGTAGTTGCTGAAGATTTTTTGGTAAGACAATTATATTATCCATATAGATTATGGAAATCTAAAATTACTAAGAAAGTAAGACCAATATATGTTGTATATTCAAATGGAATATTTACAATATATGAATATAAATTTAATGATATTAATGAATATAGTTCTATTGAATTAGTAAAGTGCAAGAAATATAGTATAGAGGATACTAATATTGATTTAGGAACAATTCAGAATTTGATAGAAAATATTCAAAATTATGTAGAAGAACCTAAAATATCATTTCCTCAGGCAAATAGTTTTGAAAGAGTTATAAATCTATGTGAACTTCTTGAAAGCTCAGAAAAAGGAAAACAAGAAATAACAGAAAAATATGAATTTGATCCTAGGCAAACAAACTATTATACAGATGCAGCTATTTATTTAGGATTAGTAGTAAAAAAAGGAGTTAGATCTAAAAGTTTTGAACTAAGTAAACTTGGAAAAAGAATATTAAGCTTAAACTATAAAAATAGACAAATCGAATTTGTAAAATTAATATTATCTCATAAAGTTTTTCATATGACAATAAAAAGGTATTTTGAAAAATTAGAAATGCCAACTGATAGTGAAATAGTAGAAATAATGAAAGAATGTGAGTTATATAAAATTGGTAAAGATAGTACTTTTTATAGAAGAGCATCTACTATAAAATCGTGGGTAGATTGGATAATTAATTTAATAACAGAATAGTATTCAAGCAACAAATAAAAGAAAGAGGAAAAAGCATGATACAAGTAGTAGCAGGAATCATATACAAAGACGGAAAAATACTAATAGCGAAAAGAAACTTACAAAAAGACCAAGGAGGAAAGTGGGAATTTCCAGGAGGAAAAGTAGAAAAAGGAGAAACAAACGAAGAAGCATTAAAAAGAGAAATAAAAGAAGAATTAGATGCAGACATAGAAGTAAAAGAATACGTAGGAGAAAACGAATTTCACTATCCAGAAAAAGATGTAAAACTTATATTTTACAAAGCGGAACTAATAAGTGCTAAAGTAAAATTGTTAGAACATGAAGATTACAAATGGATAAAAATAGAAGAATTTTCGAAATATGATTTTGCAGAAGCAGATAAAAAAGTGTTCGAGTGGTTAAAATAATAAAAAAGGAGGTAACTATGTGTACAGCAGCAACATATAAAACAAAAGACTTCTACTTTGGAAGAACATTAGATTATGAATTCTCATACAAAGAAGAAGTAACAATAACACCAAGAAATTACGAATTCAAATTTAGAAACAAAGAAGCAATCAACAATCATTATGCAATAATAGGGATGGCATATGTAGCAGAAAACTATCCATTATATTATGATGCTATAAACGAGAAAGGCTTAGGGATGGCTGGACTTAACTTTGTAGGGAATGCTCATTATAATGAGACAGAACAAGAAAAAGATAACATAGCACAATTTGAATTTATTCCATGGATTTTGAGCCAATGTGCTACAACAAAAGAAGCTAAAACTTTGATAGAAAAAATCAATTTATTAAATGTTTCTTTTAATGCTCAACTACCATTAGCACAATTGCACTGGATAATTTCTGATGCAGAAGAATCAATAACAGTAGAAGCGGTAAAAGAAGGAATCAAAGTATATGATAATCCAGTAGGGGTATTAACAAACAATCCACCATTTGATAAGCAACTATTTGCGTTAAATAATTATATGAATTTATCAAATAAATCACCTAAAAATACATTTTCAGCAGATTTAGAACTACAACAATATAGTAGAGGAATGGGAGCAATCGGACTTCCAGGAGACTTATCTTCACAATCTAGATTTGTTAGAGTTGCATTTGTAAAGATGAATTCAGTATCAAGTGATGAGGAAAATGAAAGTGTAAGCCAATTTTTCCATATACTTAATTCAGTTGACCAACAAAGAGGATGTTGTCAACTAGATGATGGAAAATATGAAATTACAATTTATACTTCATGTTGCAATGCAACAAAAGGAATTTATTATTATACAACGTATAATAATCATCAAATAACAGCAGTTGATATGCATAAAGAGAATTTAGATGGAAATCAACTTATTAGATATCCTTTAATAAGTGGTGAACACATAAATTTTCAAAATTAATATTAAATATCCGCAAAAGGTATTCTTTTGTGGATATTTGTGGTATTATAAATAAAAAAAGGAGGAGAAAAAATGGATATTACAATTGATGTAGAAGATTACAAATTAAATGTGAGAGGTTCAGTGCTAATTGAACACAATGGAAAGATTTTAGCACATAGAAACATCAACTCAAATCACTATGCATTGGTAGGAGGAAGAGTAGAGATAGGCGAGGATTCAGAAACTACAGTAAAAAGAGAGATAATGGAAGAACTAGGCAAAAAGATAGAAGTAACTGGATATGTTGCAACAATAGAAAACTTTTTTGAGATGAAAGGTTCAAAATATCATGAGATTTTATTTGTACATAAAGGCGAATTTGTAAATGAAGAAGACAAAAAAATAGAGTATACTTTGAAAAATTTAGAAGGCAAAGATTATTTACAATATGAGTGGCTAGATATTTCCAAAATTGATGAATATCCATTGTGGCCTCTAGTGATAAAAGATGTTATTAAAGAAAACAAATTTCCAGTGCATAAAATATTTAAAGACAATAAATAGGGGGAAATATGGGAGAATTTTGGGATATATATGATGAGAATCGAGTGAAAACAGGCAGAACTGCTGAAAGAGACAAGTATGAATTTAAAGAGGGAGAATATCATATTGTAGTAACTGGAATAATTTTAAATTCTAAATATGAGATTTTGATAAGTAAGAGAGCACCATGGAAAAGACACGGAAGTTTATGGGAATGTAATGGAGGTTCAATTTTATCAGGAGAAACAAGCTTAGAAGGAATTTTGCGAGAGCTAAAGGAAGAGTTAGGCATAACATTTTCAGAAAAAGATGCAATATTTCTTAAGGAAGTTAAAAGAAACAAAAAGGTACCAGATTTTAAGGATTTATGGCTATTTCAAAAAGACATTTCAACAGATGAAATTTCATTTCCTGATGGAGAGGCGACAGAGGCTAAATGGGTTACAATTGAACAATTTATGAATATGTATAAAAATAATGAAATTGTACCTACTATAGATTTTAAGGATGCAGAATATAAGATGGCTGTTGAAGTTTTAAAGAAGATGAAGTCTGAAAAATATTATTATAACACATAATCAAATATGCCTAGAAAAAATGTGAAATATTTTATAGAAAATATGAAAATTCAACCAGGAAAAGCAATTGATATAGGCTGTGGGGCTGGAAATGATACTGTTTACCTAATAAAAAACGGTTGGAGCGTAACTTCAATTGATAAAGAAAATGTGGAAGAAAGAATTTCAAAAAGATTAAACAAAGAAGAATTAACAAGATTTAATTTTCAAAAACAAGAACTTGAAACTATAAAATTGAGAATGTCTGATTTAATTATTGCAAATTATAGTTTATCATTTTGTAATAAACAGGAGTTTAATAAAATGTGGAAAACTATAGAAGAAAATATAGTTCAGGAAGGTTATTTCGTAGGAAATTTCTTTGGAATAAATGATTCTTGGAGTAAGTATAAATTTAATATGACATTTTTTACAAAAAATCAAGTGATGGATTTGTTTAAAGAATCTGAGATTATAAAATTTGATGAAATTGAGAAAGATGCTCTTACAGGTCTTAGAAAAATGAAACATTGGCATATATTTAATGTGATTGCGAAGAGAAAATGATTAGTATATATACAAAAAGCCAACCTAAAATTCATACCGCCAAATATAGTATTTTCGTTGAAAATATGATATCATAAAATGTAATATTCAATGTAATAAATATTAATAAGAGAGGATGGATGGTATGGAACCTAAACCTATGAAAATTTTAATCATAGAGGATGATATAAATGATTGCAACAAATTTTTAGAGTGTGCCAAAACAAGAAAAGATATAGAGATAGTAGCAATAACAGATTCAGACATTGAAGGATTAAAATATGTAAAGACAATGCATCCTGAAGGAATTGTTCTAGATTTAGAGTTAAATAATAGTGCTACAGGAAATACGGACTCTTTAGAATTTGTACCAAATTTAAAGAGATTAAACTTAAATTATGAACCAATAGTAATTGTAACAACACATGTAAATTCAAAAAGAACATATGATATTCTTCATAAAAGCGGAGTTGATCTGATATTGTATAAAGATCAACCAAAGTATTCTTGTAACCTAGTTTTGAACCATTTTATCAATTTAAGAAAAAGTGAAACAGCTATGGAAGACAAGCAATCTGTTGAAGAAATATTAAAAGATGAGAAAAGTAGAATTTCTAGTTGTATTAATAAGGAATTAGAATTAATAGGTATAACCTCAAAATTAAAAGGAAAAGATTATATTCATGATGCAATTTTATATTTAGTTCAGAATGAAAATAGTGATACAAATGTTATTCAATATGTATCAAAAATTTATAAGAAATCTGCAACTACAATAACTAATGGTATACAAAATGCGATTTTTCATGCTTGGAGAGTTACGGCTATTGAAGATTTAACAAAACATTATACTGCAAGAGTTAGTTATGAAACTGGTGTACCTACGCCAATGGAATTAATTTATTTTTATAGAGATAAAATAAAAGAAATGATTTAAAAAAGAGAAGTAATTTGATTAAAATCAAGTTACTTCTTTTTTATTTTATCTTTTCTTTATGAACAATGATAGTTTTTCAATTATTTCAATGGCTTGAATAAGCTCTTCTTCTGAATAATTTTTCAAAAGTTTTTTTGCTTTATTTATGCAAGTATCGTCAAGCCCGAATAAAATGTAGTCTGCTGAATGACCACTTACTTCACGGAATTTTCTTAGGCTATAATAAACCAAATTTCCTTTTCCTTCTTCTACTAGTCCAAGAAATTGGCTTGATGTTCCGATTTTTGTTGCTAATTCTGTTTTTGTCATTTTTAATTCGTTTTCTCTAATATCTTTCATTCTTTTGCCTCTTTCAGCTTGTTCTTGTCTTTCTACTTCAATTGATACATTTGATCTTCTTCTACCCATAATTAAACTCCTTTCTTTTTTTATATAAATATTTTACAATATAAAAAGAACAATCTCATGGAATAAAAATATAGTAAAACATGGTAAAAGATGAGAAAATCTGAAAAATAATAAAAAAATAAATTTGCAAGACGACACTTACAGATTGTGTAAAAATATAACGCCTGAAAAAATGATGTAAAAAAATGAACAACTTATATTATTTTTTACTAATAATTTCAATATTTTTCTATCACTAAATCCCGCTGGTATCAACGGTTTGAATGATATTCTTAGTGTAACGAAAACAAGATGGATCGTGCACAAAGGATAAAAAGGTGGTGGAGAAACATGAAAAGAAGAGAAAATTGGTTTGATGATTTAGCAGAATGGTTAAAAAAATGGTGGGCATAGTTTAATAAAAATAATATAGGCAATATAAGATTTTCTTATATTGCCTATATTGCTATTTTAGTGTATAATACTTCAATAGGAGGCTGGAATTATGTTGGAGTTAAATAATACTAAAATTATAATTGAATGTATAGAAAAATTGGTTATTATTTTTTTCACACAAATGACTGTTTTCAAAATCTTAAATGAAAACAATATTTTAGCTAGAAAAAAGTTAATTGGATATATAGGTTTAATTTTAATAAGTATAATTGTACAATTTGTAAATTACCAAGTAAATTTTATTTCTGGTATTTTGATACTGATATTTTTATTAAGTTGTCTTTCAACATTAATAACAAAAAGAAACTTGGGAACTAATATATTGATAGTAACTATAAGTTTAGCAGTAAATTATGCATTTCTTTTTATTGCGATTATTATTGTATTTTCTATAAATAGTAAAATTGTGTCAATATCAAGTGATATTATAAATTTTGGCATGATAATATTATTACAGAGTGTTATGCTTTGTCTTATATTAAAAAGTAAGAGACTTAAGTATGGAATTATATCTTTACAAAATAATATAAACAATGATTATGTAGAGTTAATTATTTTAAGTATTAGTATAGGAATTTTATACATGGGAATGATAATTTACGATATGCAAGCGTTTGTTGTGAAAGACATTATTTGTATTTTTGCAATATTTGCAGCATTAATGTTCATCACCATCCAAAAATCCTTACAGTTATACTACAAGCAGAAAATGCTAATAAAAGAATTAGACGAAACAAAAGAAGACTTAGCAAGAGCAGAGAACAAGATAAAAATATTAGAAAAAGAAAACATAGAAGAAAGTAAAAAGAGGCATACGATAATACACAAACAGAAATCGATAGAATATAAATTAGAAGAAATGTTAACAAAAACAGAGATGAGCACGGAAGAAGCAGCAGAAGTAAAAGAAAGGCTAGAAAAGCTAAACAAAGAAATCTATACAGAAAAAGAAGTAATGGAATTAGACAAAACAGGAATAAGTAGCATAGATGATATGTTAAAATACATGCAATCAGAATGTGTAAAAAATAAAATTGATTTCACATTACAAATAAAAGGCAACATACATTATATGGTGCATAACTTAGTAAAAGAGGAAGAACTTGAAACATTATTAGCAGACCATATAAAAGATGCAATAATAGCCATAAACCATACGGACAACGCCAATAGAAGTATACTTGTAAGATTAGGAAACATTGACGATATTTACAGTTTATACATATATGATTCTGGTGTGGAATTTAAACCAGAAGTATTAGAGAGTTTAGGAAAGAAGCCATGTACAACATATGCAAATGAAGGTGGAACTGGAATGGGATTCATGAATACTTTTGATACAGTGAGAAAACACAAAGCAAGTCTAATCATAGAAGAAATAGGCAAGCCAGTAAAAGATAACTATACTAAAGTTATAATAATAAAATTTGACAAAAAGAATGAATTTAAGGTAAAATCTTATCATGAAATAGAAAAAGTTTAGAGAACGAAATGGAGGAATGGAAGATGGCAGAACTTTGGGATGTTTATGATATAAATAGAAATAAAATAGGAAAGAAAATTGAAAGAGAAAATTACAAGTTTAAAGAAGGAGAATATTTTTTAATTACAGTTGCAGTAATTATGAATTCTAAAAAACAAGTACTAATAACAAGAAGATCTGAAACTAAAAAGACATCTCCATTAAAATGGGATTTAACAGGTGGAGGAACAAGAGCAGGAGAAACAACTTTACAAGCAATTTGTAGAGAAACATCAGAAGAAATTGGAATGAAGTTTAAGCCGGAAGATGCAACATTTTTAAAAGAAATTAGAAGAGATGGTGTACCTTCAAGTTTTAAAGATTTTTGGTTATTTAGGTCAGACATAAATGCTGATGAAATTCAATTTCCAGATGGAGAGGCTGTAGAAGCCAAATGGGCAACAATAGACGAAATTCTACAAATGCAACAAAATAAAGAAACAATTTCAGGGCTTAATTTTACACAACAAGTATATGATTTAGCTGTTGAAAAATTATTTAAAAAGAAAGAAGACTTAGAGAGGTAAGCCTTCTTTCTTTTTGTAATCCATGCCTTGATACAAATCTTTATCACGAAGCAATTTATCTAATCCATTAATAATCCATTTTTTATGAAGATTCCAATCAGGTGCTATAAGTAAGTCTTTTGGAGCATCGCCAGAAACTCTATGAATAATAATATCTGGACTGATGTGAGTTAAAATATAACAAGCACAATCAAGATAGTATTCTAATGATATAGGAGTATATTTACCATTAAAGTACATATCTGCTAGACGAGTATTTTTAACAACATAAGTACTATGGATTTTTAAACCTTGGATAGAATGATTATTAATAAAATTAACAGTATTTTTAATATCATCAAAATTTTCTCCAGGTAAACCAACCATTATATGTGTTACAACATCAATGTTATACTTATTTAATAAAGAAACTGCAGCTGAAAACTGCTCATCAGTATAACATCTATTTATGATTTTTCCTGTATTTTCATTAGAAGTTTGCAATCCTAATTCGACCCAAACGTAATATTTTTCAGAATAGGATTTTAAAAGTTTGCATACATCTTCTGAAATACAGTCAGGTCGAGTAGCAATTGCTAAAGCAACAATTCTATCATCAATCAAAGCGGCATCATATTTCATTTTCAAATTTTCGATAGAATCATATGTGTTTGTGAAATTTTGAAAATAAGCAATGAATTTATTTGCACGTTCAGCTTTATAGCTTGTAAAATAGTTTTTTACTTGATTAGAAATGTTATCTGCAATAATATGCTCACCAGAGCCGCGTTCACTGCAAAAAGCACAGCCTCCGTAACCAACACGCCCATCTCTATTTGGACAAGTAAAGCCACCATCAATACAAATTTTTAGAGTTCGTTCACCAAATTTATCTTTCAAATATTTATTTAAATGTTTATATCTTTCTAAATTTTCCATGATAATAGTATATCACAAAAACTTGAAAAATCAAAGAAAATATAATATAGTGTACTGGGAGGTAATAAATATGAAATTATTAATAATATCAGATATACATGGGTCAAGCTATTATGCTGAGAAAATTAAAGAAATAGAGGCTAAAGAAAATCCAGATCAAATTATTTTGTTGGGAGATTTATATTATCATGGACCAAGAAATGAGTTGACTCAAGAATATAATCCAATGAAAGTTGCTGGAGTTTTAAATGATTTGAAAGATAAAATTAGAGCGGTAAGAGGAAATTGTGATGCAGAAGTTGATGAGATGATTTCGGATTTTAAATTGGAACCATACATAGAAATGCAAGTGAATGGAAAAAAAGTATTTTTCTCACATGGTCATGTTTATAATATGGACAATATTCCACATAAAGATATTGATATCATGTTTTACGGACATTTTCATGTTGGATTTATTGAGGAGGAGAATGGTATCATTTTTGCAAATCCTGGTTCAATTTCTCTACCTAAAAATAATTCAGAACATAGTTATATTATTTTTGATGAGAAAGCAATTACATTAAAAGATGTAGATGGAAATGTGATTAAAGAATATAAGTTAGTAAAATAAAAATTTACATAAAAACGTATTGCTAAATATACTATAATGAAGTATAATTATAACATCCTTTTCTTAAAGGAAATCTTTCTGAAAGGGGTGAGGCTATATGACAAATGCAGAATTGATTTTGAAGTTAGTTGAAATGCTTATTGAATCTGAAAAGAAGCAAAATGCTACAAAAACTAACAATCAAAAAAGTCAAGCTGAAGATTAGTACATAGCTAATCAAAAAAGAGATAGTAAGTGGTTTTTACTATCTCTTTTTTTTTTACTATATGACTTATGCAGAATTTTAGTCACTTTTTAAGCTATTTATATTTTACTATTAATTCAAAATTTTGTCAATGTTTTTTGAGAAAAGTTTCAAACCTCTTGACAAAAGCAAAAAGTAATAATAAATTATAAGCAAAGAATGTAACAACTACTTTTCTAAAATTAGAGAGGAGAAAGCTATGAGACATCAAATTACACAAATGAAAAAACTTGAAAATGGAGCAATTTTTAAGGTAGAAGTAGAAGTTCCATTCGAAACTGGTTGGATTGAACGGGTACAATTTTTAGTAACGACATTTAACAAAAGAGATGTATATGAATTACATCATACAAAGAACGAAGATGACAAAGCATATTTTGAAGCAACAGTAAAACTTGAAAATAGTGCTATGTATCAGTACTATTTTTCTTTTGTAGTAAACGGAAGATTGCAGTACTATAAGAAGCAGAACATTACTGGAAACACGAGTATTACAAGAGAAGAATGTTGGAAAATGTCTGTTGGTTTTGATGTACCAGAATGGGCAAAAGGTGCAACCATGTATCACATCTTTGTGGACAAGTATCGTAAAGGTAGTGATATGGAAAAGCATCCTATGCCTAGAAGGAAACTCCACGAAGACTGGTATGAACCGCCTGTGTTAGGACCAGATGAAGATGGACAATGGAATGTAGACTTTCATGGAGGCGATTTAAAAGGAATTAAAGAAACACTTAATTACCTTGACAGGCTTGGAGTGGATATTCTGTATCTGAGCCCTGTTGTAAGAAGTCAGTCGAATCATCGCTATGACACTGCGGATTATGAAAATGTAGATCCATATGCAGGAACAAATGAAAACTTGAAGGAGCTGTGTGAAGAAGCACATCGGAAAAAGAAAAAAGTGATTTTGGATGCGGTTTTTAATCACACAGGAAATGATAGTATTTATTTTAATGAATATGGAACATTTGAAAATCTCGGAGCATGGCAGGGTCCGAACTCTCCGTATTATGATTTCTACCGTAGAACTTGTATTCAAGGAAGGCACGACTTTGCATATTGGTGGGGAATGAAGAATCTTCCTGAATGTGATGGATATTCACAGCATTGGAGAAACTACATTCTCGGCGAAGGAGGAGTCATTGATAAATGGTTCAGCCTTGGAATTGATGGGTTGCGTCTTGATGTTGCAGATGAATTGACAGATGACTTTATTGAAGGAATTAATCGGGCAGTAAAGCGTAATAAGCCTGATGGATTCATTTTGGGAGAAGTCTGGAAAAATCCTATGCGTATGAATAGGGGCTATATCAGTTCTGGCAAAGGAATGCATTCTGTCATGAATTATTTGCTTGTTGATGCATTAATTCGTTATTATAAATATTGTGATGTCTGGAAATTGGACAGTATTTTGAAAGAAATTTTGTCTGAATATCCGGAAGAAACGATTCAAACATTAATGAATTTTACATCTACTCATGACATTTCACGTGCAATTGAAATTTTTGGATGTAATGCCTTCCAACAATATGGTGAATGGGCATGGAACTTGCAAAATAGCGATTTGCAGTGGATTCGTCATCATAAGCTGACACATGATGAATACAAATATGGAAAAATGCTTTATAAATCTTATGTGATTGCTTTGGCATTTTTGCCTGGAATTTTCTCGATTTTTTATGGAGATGAAGTAGGTCTGCAAGGCATTGGTAATCTTGCAAATAGAGCACCATATCCTTGGAATCATAAGGATAAAGACTTGCTTAAGTTTTTCCGTAGAATTGGAAAGATTCGCAAAAAAGAGCAATTCATGAGAAAAGCAGAAATCAAAATTTTGAAAATTGACCATCAACAATTTGTATTTGAACGGTATGACGAAAACCATAAAATTCTTGTAATGGTGAGTAGAACTCATAAAGAAACAAGGGTGGAATTGCCTGAAGAATACAAAAAAGCAGAAATGATTTTTAACCTTAAAGGCTGCAATACTGAAAAGTTGTCGCCTTATGGTGCAATCGTTTTGAAAAAGTAATGTCTCAAAAGAGAGTCCTAATGTAGGGCTCTCTTTGCATATATAGTTATAAAATTAAATAAAAATCTTGCAAAAAAATGCATAAATGGTATAATAAAAATGGATAATAAGTGTAGGAGGAAAGAGATGAAAATTTATTATGTTAGACATGGTCAAACAGACTGGAATTTAGCACAAAAAATGCAAGGAGGAGAGTCTGAAAAAGATCTAAATGCAACAGGAATAAAACAGGCGCAAAAAACAAAACAAGAATTAGAAAATGTAAAATATGATATAATAATTCGTTCACCAATGCACAGAGCTGAACAGACAGCAGATATTATAAATGAAGATAGAAATGTTGAAATAATAGTAGACGAAAGACTTAGAGAAAGAAGACTAGGAGAGTTCGAAGGACATGATGTAACAGAAGAAATGGAAAAAAGAATTTGGAACTATGATTTGAATTATCAAATACCTGGTGGAGAAAATTTATATGATTTTGAAAAAAGAATCTTAGACTTTTTTGAAGACATTAAACAAAAATATGCAGATAAAACAGTCTTGATAGTAGCACATGGAGGAATAGCCAAAGTCATAAAAATGCATCTTTATGGAATGCCAAAAAGTAAAAACTTATCTGAAATCGGAATGGAAAATTGTGAAATAATTGAGGCAGAAATATAATTTATAGGAGAAAAATGTGAAAAATTATTATGAAATACTAGAAGTAGATAGAAAAGCTTCACCAGAAGTAATAGATAAAGCATATAAAACACTTGCAAAGAAATATCATCCAGACTTGCAAGACGAAAATAATAAAAATATATATGCAGAAAAAATGAAAGAAATCAATGAAGCATATGATGTACTATCAAATGATTATAAAAAAACAACATATGATGAACAACTAGAGAATTCATTGGTATCAAAATCTGAATATGAAAAAGTAATAAGAGAAAATTCGATACTAAAACATCAATTAGAGGAAGTGGAAACTCAGCCGCATCAGGTGCAAAGGCAAAAAGAAGTTCAGGACACAAATACTATTACCAATATGAGTAGAATGTTGAATAGTACAATTAGACAGGCTTATAATGATGCATACAATAATGCATATAAAGATGCTTATGTGAATGATTTAAAAAGCAGAGGATATAAAATAAAATATAAACATGATTTAAAATATTATTTTAAATTAATAATATATATTGCAATTATTGTATTAATAGGGATTTTAATATATCAAATTCCACCAGTAAAGTCATATTTTACAAGTTTATATAATGGAAATGTATATTTTAAAGCAATTGTAGATATATTTAAAAATACAATACAATCAGGTTTTTAAGGAGAAAAAATGAAGGTATTAATAACAGGAGCCTCTTCAGGAATAGGAAGAGATATTGCGATTAATTTAAGTAAAAAAGGATATGATTTGATTTTAGTTGCAAGAGATTTAGAAAAATTGAACGAAGTAAAATCAAAATTACATACAAATGTTGAAGTAGTAGGCATGGACGTTTCTAATGCAGAAAATTGTAAAGAATTACATGAAAAATATCAAAATATAGATATATTGGTAAATAATGCAGGATTTGGAGATTGTGGATATTTCACCAAAACTAGTTTAGATAAAGAATTAAAAATGATAGATACTAATATTGTTGCATATCATGTTTTGACAAAATTATATTTGCAAGATATGAAGCAGAAAAATAGTGGAAAAATTTTAAATGTTGCATCAATAGCTGGCTTCATGCCAGGACCTTTAATGGCAACATATTATTCTACAAAAGCTTATGTAGTAAGACTTTCAGAAGCAATCAGAGAAGAATTACGAAGAGAAAAATCAAATGTACAAATCAGCATTTTATGTCCAGGCCCAGTAAATACTAACTTTAATAAAGTAGCTGATGTACAATTTGCGTTAAAAGGATTAAGCAGTGAATATGTAGCAAAATATGCAGTAGATAAATTATTCAAAGGAAAATTTTATATTGTGCCTGGTTGGAAAATAAAACTTGCCAGATTTGGAGCTAAAATAGCACCTAACAATTTGGTAGCAAAAATTTGTTATAATATGCAAAGAAGAAAAATATAAAAAATTCATACTTATTTAGGTATGAATTTTTTGCATTTCAATATAATAAAAGGAGGAGGAATTACAATGATAAAAGTAAAAGAACTGAGATATCCATTAGATGCATTAGAGCCTTATTATAACAAGGAAACACTAGATATACATTACAATATTTTATATAAAGGATATGTAGACAATACAAATAAA
This sequence comes from uncultured Clostridium sp., assembly GCA_900555615.1. Taxonomy (GTDB): domain Bacteria; phylum Bacillota; class Clostridia; order TANB77; family CAG-508; genus CAG-269. The sequence continues at coordinate 38,207 of USMB01000007.1, forward strand.
ACGCAAGAAAAGTTAGAAAATGCAAGAAAAACAAATGATTTTGCAAGCATAAAATGTTTAGAAAAAGATTTGAGTTTTTTCGGTTCAGGAGTAATTTTGCATGAACTATTTTTTGACAATATGGGGCCAGCTGTTCCAACAAGTCCAGATAATGAATTAATGGAACAAATTATAAAAGACTTTGGAAGTTATGAAAAATTTAAAGAACAATTCATAGAAAGTAGCAAAGTTGTGGAAGCATCAGGCTGGAATTTGTTAGTTTGGGTGCCAGATTTTTGCAAATTAGAAATTTTACAATGTGAGAAACATCAAAATTTAACATTATGGGGATGCAAGCCATTATTAGTTTTAGATATGTGGGAACATTCATATTTTTTACAATATAAAACTAAGAGACCTGAATATATTAATGCTTTTTGGAATATAGTAAACTGGAATGAAGTAAATAAGCGTTTTAAAAATATAGTCATTTAACTTTAAGTTAGATGACTTTTTTGTTGTCAGAAATATGTCTAAGCAGTGGAAAAAATTAGAGCAAAAAATATTTAACGAGACTATTGACAAAAACATATAATAATGTTAGTATGAAAACATAAACATATGAACAATTATTCATATGAAGCAGCAAATGAAGAGATAAATAAACGGCAAATAAACAAAAGTAAAATAAAAAATATGAAGGGAGAAAAGATTTGGAAGACGGAATTGTAGATATAGAAAAAGTAAATAAAATAAAAAAAATCATGCCAAGTGATGACTTATTATTTGATATAGCAGAAGTATTCAAAGTATTTGGAGACACAACAAGAATGAAAATAATAAGTGCATTATTAGAGGCAGAACTATGTGTAGGAGATATAGCGGAAATAACAAACTCAACACAATCAGCAATATCACATCAATTAAGAGTGTTAAAACAAGCAAAATTAGTAAAGTTTAGAAAAGATGGAAAAATTGTCTATTATTCGCTAGATGATGAGCATGTTTCAGAAATGTACGAAATGGCGAAACGTCATATAGAAGAAAGTTATTCACATAAATAATGCTAAAAAAATACCCGGTCTCAAATTAGCATGCTAAAAAAAGGACCGACCCCAAATTAGCATGCGAAAAAAAGGACCGACCCCAAATTAGCATGCAAAAAAAAGGACCGACCCCAAATTAGCAGAAAGGATGAAAAAATATGAAGAAATATGAGTTTATATTAAAAGATTTGGATTGTGCAGCATGTGCAAACGAAATACAAGAAAAGCTAGCAAAAAATCCTGAATTACACAATGTAAACATAAATTTTGCAAAGCTAAAACTAACATATGAAACAGATACAGTAAGTGTAGAAGAAGTAAGAAAAGCTGTAAAAGAGCAAGAGCCAGAGGTTGAAATGATTTCGGCTGAGAAAATGAAAGAGATAGAAAATAAAAATGAGTCTAAAACGGGTACTCAAATTGCAAGATTACTAATAGGAATTATAATAGCAAGTATTGGCTTATATGCTAAATTACCTGATGCTGTTAGTACAATATTTATAATTTTAGGATATGTAATTTTATTGTACAGAACTGCAAAAAATGCATTCAAGATGTTATTTGCAAGCAAAAAAATAAATGAAAACTTTTTAATTACAATTTCATGTGTTGGAGCTTATTTAGTAGGTGAACATATGGAAGGTCTAATGGTAATTATTCTATATGAAATAGGAAAAATACTTGAGGAAAAATCAATTAGTAAAAGTAGAAAATCTATTAAAGATCTAATGGATATTAAACCTGAATATGCAAATTTAAAAACAGAAAATGATATTAAACAAGTTTCACCAGAAGAAGTAAAAATTGGAGATATTATTTTAGTAAAAGAAGGAGAAAAGGTTCCACTAGATGGAATTGTAACAAAAGGAACAGCAGAATTGAATACAGCTTCTTTAACAGGAGAAAGCAAACTAACACAAGTATCTGAAAATAAAAATGTGTTATCAGGAAGCATTGTAGTAGACGGAATGATAGAAGTAAAAGTTACTGAAGAATACAAAAATTCCACAGTAAGTAGAATTCTAGATTTAGTAGAAAATGCAACAGACAAAAAAGCAAAAACAGAAACATTTGTAAATAAGGCTTCATCAATTTATACACCAATAGTAATTGGATTAGCCGCAGTTGTAGCAATATTCTTGCCACTATTTACAGAAATTCCATACACAGGAAACAACGGAAGTATTTATAGAGCATTAATATTTTTAGTAATTTCATGCCCATGTTCAATTGCAATATCAGTACCACTTAGCTATTTTTCTGGAATAGGAAAATCTTCAAAAGAGGGAATTCTTATTAAAGGAAGTGACTACATAGATGCGATAAAAGATATAAAAGAAATTGTATTCGACAAAACAGGAACACTTACAAAAGGTGAATTTGAAATAACAAAAATAGATACATTTGAAAATTATAGTGAACAAGAAGTATTAAAATATGCAGCAATGGGAGAAAAATATTCAAACCATCCAATTGCAAAATCAATAATGAAAGCTAATAAAGAAGAAATAGCAGAAGTTCAAGACTTCAAAGAAATTGCAGGAAAAGGTCTAAGTTATCAATACAATGAAGAAAAAGTATTAGTAGGAAATTCAGTTTTAGTTGATGCAAATGATACAAATGAAGAAGGTGCAACTAAAATATATGTAAAAATTAATGACAAATTAGCAGGAATAATTTATTTAGGAGATACAGTAAAAGACGGTGTAATTGAAACAATAAAGGAATTAAAAACATTAGGAATTAAGACAAATATGTTTACAGGTGATAACAAACAAATTGCAGAAAAAACAGGAAAAGAAATTGGAATAGAAAATATAAAATCTGAAATGCTACCACAAGATAAATATAATGCATTTGAAGAAATTATAAATAAGAAAGATGAAAAAGCAAAAGTAGCATTTGTTGGAGATGGAATAAATGATTCACCAGTTCTAGCAAGAGCAGATGTAGGAATTTCAATGGGTGGAGTTGGTTCAGAATCAGCAATAGAAGCATCTGATGTAGTTATTATGACAGATAATGTTTCAAAAATTTTAAATGCTATAAAAATTTCTAAAAAGACTTGTGGAATTATAAGACAAAACTTGGTATTTGCAGTTACTGTTAAAGTTTTAATATTATTCCTTAGTACAATTGGTCTTAGTGGTATGTGGCAAGCAGTTTTTGCAGATGTTGGTGTTACAATTTTGACAATATTTAATACACTAAGAATTTTAAAATAAAAATATTCAAAACAGATAGCTGTTTTATTTTATGTAACAAGCATAAAAGCTTGAAAAATCCTTTAAATTCTGTTAAAATGTAAGCGAAGGAAGTGAAAGTATGCAAGAACAAATAGAAGCAATACTAAAATTTCATATGCCAAGATGGAATGAACTGCCAGATATAGATTTATATTTGGATCAAGTTGTAAACTACATAGAAAGATGTTTAGGGGCATATGCAGTAGAAAAAGAAGATAAAGTAATAACAAAAACAATGATAAACAACTATGTAAAACAAGGAGTAATGCCAGCACCAGAAAAGAAGAAATATAATAGAGCGCAAATCGCATATCTGTTGGTAATTTGTATATTAAAACAAGTGTACAGTATAAGTGATATAAAGAAGTTAATAGCATTAACAATTCAAAACTATGAAGTAGGAAAAGCATATAATAGATTTTGTGCAAATTTAGAGGTATCTATAAGACATGTATTTACAAAAAAAGAATTTCCTAAATGTGATAAAATGACAGAAGAGCAATATTTGTTAAAAAATGTAGTGCAATCATTTGCAAATAAATTGTATGTAGAAATTGAATTTTTAAATAAAAAGAGTGAATAATAAGAAAGTTCTCAATTAGCCATAAAAAAGCCATTTGAGAACTTTTTTGCGTGCAAAAACATAAAATAATAAAGAAAGGAATGTTGATATGGAGGATAATATAATAATTGAAGAAATTCAATTTACAGAAGAATTATATCAAAAAAACTTAGAAGAAAACGAATTTGCAGAAGATGATGCACATGGAATAGGAGAGGATGCAGATGGAAATAGTTAAAATGTTAGTACCAGAAAGCAAATATTCAATAAAATGTTCACATAGTATGAATCCAGAATTTATTATAATTCACAATACAGCAAATGATGCATCAGCAATGGCAGAAATATCATATATGATAGGAAATAATAAGAAAGTATCTTTTCACTGTGCAATAGATAACTATAGAATAGTACAGGGAGTGCCATTTGATAGAAATACTTGGAATTCAACTGATGGTGGTAACGGTACAGGAAATAGGAAAGGAATTGCACTTGAAATATGTTATTCAAAATCTGGTGGAGAAAGATTTGAAGAAGCGCAAAAGCTTGCTGCGGAATATACAGCATATTTATTGAAAAAATATAATTGGGGAATTGATAAGGTAAAAAAACATGAAGATTTCTATCCTGCAAAAGGTTGTCCTCATAGGACGCTAAGTGAAGGATGGCAAAACTTTTTAAATTTAGTCCAATCATATATGGTTGACAGACCAATAGATAATAATATAGAAAGTGGGAGTGATGAGCCTGTGAGAACTTATCAAAATGGTAGCACAAGTGAAAATGTTTATGCAGATACAGATTGTACAAAAAAGATAGGCAGCTTGAATCCGCGAGAAAAATGCGACTGCTTTGGAATTTTTAAGGATAGAGCGATGGTTAGATATGTTGTAAGTGGAAGTTCAAATTATAAAATTGGTTTTTGCAAATGGCTTGGTGGAGTAAAATAATTTTATTGCCAAAATGGTTATAGTATGTTAATATAGTTTTGAAGGTGAAAAAAATGTATTACACATATATGTTAAGATGTGCAGATAATTCAATTTACACAGGAATGACAAATGATTTAGAAAAAAGATTAGAAGAACATGTGAGCAAGAGCAAAAATGGAGCAAAATATACAAAATCACATGATGTTGTAAAATTGGAAACTGCATGGAAAAGTAAAGAAAAATCATTAGCATGTAAACTAGAATATCAAATAAAACAACTTTCAAAACAGCAAAAAGAAAGGTTAATAGAAGGAGAAAAATTATCAACTTTTTTGAAGGGGAAAGTTGATTGTAGAAGATATAGAAATTGTAAAAAGTGAGGGATGCATATGCAGTATTTTAAGAAATTAGTGGGAGATAGAATATATCTATCTCCAAAAGGAACTTCTGATGAAGAGGTAGAGAAATTTACGGAATGGATGAATGATTTTCAAGTAACAGATTATACAGGAAGAAGTGGGCAAATAATGACTTTTATAAATGAAAAGGAATATCTTGAAAAATCAGCCAGAGATACAGAAAACAGGTCGTTTGATATTGTGGAATCATCTAATAATAAGCTAATAGGAGTCATAGGTTTAGAACGATTCAATTGGATTAATAGAACTGCTGAACTAGGAATATTTATAGGAGACAAAGAATTTAGAAATAGTGGATATGGTACAGAAGCTATAAAACTCTTATTAGAATACGGATTTAAATATCTTAATTTACATACTATAAAACTAGAACTTCTTTGTATAAATAAAAGAGCTCATAAATGTTATTTAAAATGTGGTTTTAAAGATACTGGACGTGATAGAGATGCAGTGTTTATTGACGGAAAATATTATGACAAATTACATATGGACATAGTAGAAAATGAATTTGAAGGGGATTTTATTAGAAATAAAAATGTATAATACTGGAAAAATAAGGTATATAATATTTAAATCTAGAAGAGAAGGATATGAGATTAGGGCTGTTTCAGACTCTTGCAAGTTTAGAGACGAGATTTCTCAAACTCAAGATATAAGTACTTCTAGAAAATTTACATGAGTTAATGATTTGATATATGTTAATGTTCATGGAAGATTATGTTGTACGAAAACTTTAAATGGAGCTCTTAAAATTATTGAGTATAATGAAAAGTAAAATAATATTGATATATAATTTATCAAAATTATAATAGAAGGAATGAAAATATGAAGATTGGATTAATTTCTGACATACACGGAAATAAAAAAGCATTAGATGCTGTATTGGAACAATTAGAAAAAGAAAATATAGATAAGATAATATGTGCAGGAGATTTAATTGGCGGAGCACCTATGTCAGAAGAAGTAGTACAGAAAATAATAAGCTTAGGAGAAAAAGTAATTACAGTAAGAGGAAATCGTGAAAATTATATAATTGAAGGTATGCCCAAAATTGTTCATGATGAAAAAATGAAAATAAGTGATGAACAGTTACAGAGAAATGAATGGACAAAAAAAGAACTAAGTAGCTCTTCAATAGAATTTATATCAAAATTGCCAAAGGAAAGAATATGCGAGATAGAGGAAAATAAAATTTATATTGCTCATTATCCAATGAATGAGGATGGAAATTTTAGAAAGCATATAAAAAAAGCCAGTGTAGAAGAAAATGAAATAATGTTTAGTGGGATAGATGCTGATATATACATATATGGGCACACTCATAGAGCAGTCTATAATTTTAAGAACAATAAAACATATATAAATCCAGGAGCATTAGGATGTCCAGAAAAAACAAATAAGGCATCTTATGGAATATTGAATATTAACAAAAAGAAGGTAGAGTATAAGCAATTATATGCTGAATATAATGTCCAAGAAGTTATTGATTATATAGAGAAGATAAAATTTCCTGGATATAAAAGTGTTTTAAAACTATTCTATGGTAAATAATATAAAAATATGATACTATATTAATGTGAAAATTTTAGCACATATCCTTATTTTGACAACGTAGGAGCGAAAGCTTATTCTCAACAATGTAAAAAAATATTTAAAGGAGACTGATTATGAGCAAGAAAAAAATAGAATTATGTCCATCAAACAATAACTTTTATCTTGAAAAGGAAAATGTTATTATAACTGGACTAAAGAATGAAAATACATTTATTTATCAAAATAAATGTAAAGCCCAAGGATTACTTCCTTTTTACAGATTTCTCTCAAAAGAGGAATGTTCACAGGTCAAAATCAATTCAGTAGTAACAATTTATAGGTATTTTAATGCTTCTGGAAAAAGATTACTTGCTTATCACGTTAGGTATGAACATAGCACACAAAATTTTCAGTGCCATAATTAAAATAAAAAAAGCAGTAATTCTAAGAATTACTGCAAAATATGGTCAAGGCGAGTAGCCTTTTCCAAATACTATTTTCTTTGATATTTCAACCTTTTCAGGTAATAATTTTTAATTTGCGGAACATTTTTGCAGAACAATCAAACTTAAATATGCTTAAAATTCTGCAAAATTCCAATGAATTATCTTTTGTATTATAAAATGCTTTATGCAACATTTACTTGTGGTATTTCGACACCGAATATATTTTTATCAACAAGATATTGTATAGCATTATCAGTTTCAGATTCAATAAATGAGCCATCTACATCAACATAGTATTTCATAGTAACAGAAATATCTTTGTGACCTAGAATTTGTTTTAATACAACTGGTGCAATTTTAGCTTCGGCACATCTTGTTGCAAAAGTACCACGAAGCATATGTGTATGAACATCAGTCTTTTTTACTAATTTTCCTTTTTTATTTTCTTCTTCATAAATACCAATGTTTAATTTTAATGCAATTCTTTTTAAACAACTATTTATTGAATTTTCTAAATGCATTGTGCCATCTTGTTTGCAAAACAAAAGGTTATTTTTATTTTTTACTTTATGTTCTAAAGCTTTTTCCATTATCTGCCTACTAATATTATTCATTGTTAAAGTTCGCCTACCATTATCTGTTTTTGTTGTATCTCCAATTATGATATTACCTTTATCATCTTTGGTTTGAGTTCTTCTTATTTCTACTTTGTTTTCAGATAATATAATATCTTTCTTGTAATCTAAAACTAAAGTTTCTCCAATTCTCATTCCTGTTGTTAATAACCATAAAAGTAGATATTTATAAGAACATTCTTCATAACTAATATTCATTAAATATTCAACTAATTTTTTTTCTTCATCAATTGTTAAAGATTTTCTTTTATGTGATACATATTCGCTTTTAGGCTTAATAACTCTTTTGTATCCTGTCATAAAATTTTCTTCTATTATTTTTTGATATTCAGCTTCGCCAAATCCCATACATAACAATTCATAGTTTTGTTTTATTGTTGATTCAGAATATTTTGATAGACTTGATAAATAATTTACAACTTCATCTCTCATAACTTTAGAAATCGCTTTATTTGCAAATGGTGCTTTAGATATTTTCTTTAATGTGTCCATTTTTCTTTTATAAGTAGATTGATCAATTTTTTTTAGCTTATATGATTCGTTAATACAAGTTGTTATAAGTTCTACAAGTGTTTTATTACTTTTTGTAATTATTCTCGGTCCACCGTTCTTGTCCATATCCAACTTATATTGCAGAGCATCTGCTAAAGCTTTTTCTTCAGTTTCTGCACCAAATGTTTTTCTTATTGTTTTCCCTGTGGTTGTATCTCTACCTATAGTTAATAATGCTTTACAGCTTTTAGAAACATAGCATTTGTCACAATTTTTGCATAATTCATATTCTTTTTCTTTGTCAATGTACTTACTTTTTTTGTATTTTTGTATTAATTTCGCAATTAGCACATATATCTTTTTCATTTTTATTTTTCGGTTTTCTTGAAATATATGTACCTACAGTAATTCCCTTAAATTCCATATAATTGTACTCTCCTTTTTGTTTAAATTTAAGGAAAACTATTGCTATATTTGGATTTTATGTTATAATTATAGCAGTTAAGGAAACTTATAGCAATAGTTTTCTTTCAGTTTAGAATTTTTGAAGGTTTAAATGTCGCATATTTAAATCTTCTTGTTTTTTATATATTTGTATTTTGCTGAAATTTAAAATAATCCTTAAAAGCTTCTTCCATAACTAACCATGATTTTCCTATTTTCTTTCCTGGAAAGTCTTTTTTATTAAATAGGTCTAAACAAGTTTTATTGCCGATTTGTAAAGCTTTTTTTATATCTTTTGTTTCTAAAAATGTTATACCATTTAATGTTTTCATATATATTTGTCCTCCTTGTGATTAATTTTTTAATGATAGATTTATCATAATTATTTATCGTTTGTCTTTTTGTATTTTGTCTTACATTGGAATTACACCAGTCCGATTCTATCCGACTTGCTCTCATTACGTGCGACGGATCATCAGTCGATTACTCTGATTTCAACGCTCAAGTTGTGACTAAGCAAAAGTTTCATTAATTGTTTGTAAATGAAAATATGATGTTCCTTAAATCTAGAACATATTTGTCAAAGTACTAAAAAGTTACTATTTCTATTGACTTATTATAAAAAATATTCTATAATACTAGTGAGAAATATAACGAACTACTTTAAATACATCTACATTATAGAAGATGTTTTATAAAATGTCAACAGATTTTCAAAAATATTTTATATTTCTAACAGAGAGGGATAGAATTGGTATGAATATATTTAATATAAATGTTCCAAAAGACGAGATTTCAATGATATTTGATCCATATGGTGATATTGAAAATTATAGCACCTCACTATATTTGCATAAATCTAAAATAGCATTAGATGATGAAAAAGATAAATTTTCAGCTCATGTTGAAATTGATTTATCTCGTAATGAACGTTATGATAAATTAGTTAAACAAATGGTTAATCGTGATTATGGTACGTTTCTAACCACTATGTTAAATGCTGATTTTTCATCATCTGAAAAAGCTTATTATAGTTTTTTTGCTTATTATGGAATAGAAGGAACTCACTCAATTTCATTACTTAATGAAACGAATCCGACCTTATATGCAACAAGATATATATCTACAAAACAATTTTTAAGTTATTATGATAAAACATACTCATTGATAAAAGAAAAATATATAGATTTTCAGTTTAAATTAAAAAAGATTGTTGATTATGTATATAACTTGAATGATTTTCAAGAAGGAAAAATTTCTGATAAATATGCAAAGTTAATGTCGATTTCTCGTATTCTAGAAATAACAGAGTATACATCATTTATACGATTGGCTCATTATTCTTATGGAAAAATAAACGAAGATAATTCAAACAATATAAAATATATTGATAAAATTACAACTCAAATTGCTAACAAAGAATCAAATATTGGTGTTATGAAACATTATTCAAGCAAATCGCATCTTGCTTTGGCATATATGGCTTTAACTGATTTAGTAATGTATGGAAAAAGAAATTTGAGTATTTGTCAAAATTGTGGAAGATATTATTTACAATATTCTGGAAAAGAAGTGTATTGTGATTTGCCAAATCAAGATGGAAGTCCATCATGTAAAACATTTGCTTCTCGTAAGGTTTATGCAGATAAAGTTACAGAAGATGCTGCAGAACTTACATATAAAAGAGAATACCAAAGAAGAATAACTAAAGTCTATCGTGCTCCTGATGATGATAAAAAAGATTCTTTACAAAAAGAATATTCTGAATGGAGAGTTGCAGCAAGAGAACAATTGCTTCGTTATAGAAATGGAGAAATATCTGGTACAGAATTTTGTGATTGGATAGAAAAACATAAATAAAAATTAACCTAATTACCGCCATAGGTATATAGTTATGGTGGCGATTAGGTTAATTTTATATCAACTTGACCGTATTTCAGGTCTAAATGACTTCTTGCAACGCTCAGCGTTTACACGGGTTAGGAATTACTTTAATAAATTATTTCATACCTATGTTTAATATTATAACTCATAAATTGTATTTTGCATATAAAATTATCTAAAATTATTGTTTTTTGAAGAGTTTTAGAGTATAATGCTTTTATCCTTTTCAAAGGAAATCTTTGAGGAAGGAGGTGTTATTCGAATGACCTCATTTGAATTAATCTGGCGTCTTATAGTATTACTATTAAGTACATACGAAGACAAACAACCAGATGACAACAAAGACTAGAAATAGTCAATGAAGTGAAGAACTACCACTCTTCACTTCTATTTTTTTGCAAAAAAATAGAACTAAATGCTACCACACATCTAGTTCGTGCTATTCAATGACCTCATTTGAATAACTTAAGTTAACTATAGTATACTACTTTTTCTAGTATATGTCAAATAATTTTTGAATATTCACAAAAATTATATATGATTCATTTATGATAATGTCTTAATAAATCATTTAGGAAAATGTCTTAATTT
>USMB01000008.1 GCA_900555615.1 uncultured Clostridium sp.
AATCTTGCAATAAAGTCTTGTAATTCTTTAATTTTTTCTTCTTTCTTTTTGTTTTGTTCTTTCATTTGTTTTAATGCTAATTGGCTTGATTCATACCAGAAGTCATAGTTTCCTGGGTATACTTTAATTTTTCCGAAGTCAACATCTGCAATATGTGTACATACTTTATTCAAGAAATATCTATCATGTGATACTACTATTACTGTATTTTCAAAATTTATTAAGAATTCTTGCAACCAGTTTATACTTTTTAAGTCCAAGTCGTTTGTAGGCTCGTCCAATAGTAATACATCTGGATTTCCAAATAACGCTTGTGCAAGTAATACTTTTACTTTTTCTCTAGCTTCTAGCTCGCTCATCATTTTATAATGATTTTCTGGAATTATTCCTAAATCATTTAAAAGCATGGCTGCATCTGATTCTGCATTCCATCCATCTAATTCTGCAAATCTTTCTTCTAATTTTGCTGCTTTCATTCCGTCTTCTTCTGAAAAATCTGGTTTCATATAGATTGCATCTTTTTCTTTCATGATATCATATAATTCTTTGTTTCCCATTATTACTGTGTCTATTACTGTATAATTTTCAAATGCAAAGTGATCTTGCTTTAATATTGATAGTCTTTCTCCTTTTTCTAAAGATACTTCTCCTTTGCTTGGTTCTAATTCTCCTGATAGTACTTTTAAAAATGTTGATTTTCCTGCTCCATTTGCTCCTATTATTCCATAACAGTTTCCTTTTCCAAATTTTATATTTACATCTTCAAATAGTACTCTTTTTCCAAATCTTACTGTTACTCCACTTGCTGTTAACATCTTTTTCCCTACCTTTCTATGACTCTCTTCCTCTTGTTGAGCCATTCTCCTATATTTGCTTATATACTATAACATATTTTAACTTTTTTTTCAAGCAATTATTGACATTTGTTACATTTAGTATTATAATAAATATCGTTATATGCACCATTAGCTCAGCTGGTAGAGCAACAGACTCTTAATCTGGCGGTCCTCGGTTCGATTCCGAGATGGTGCACCAAAGAACAGTAAAACAATGAGATTTTATTAATTCTCATTGTTTTATTTTTTACATAGAATCAATAAAAGAACTAGTTAGTAGCTAGTTCTTAAACTTTATATCATATTTGCTTAAATCTTTTAACATTTGTAGTAAATATTCTCCTTCATTTTTGCTTCTTTCATCTTTTTCTAAATTTCTTTTTCCAAAACATACAAAGCCATTACTTTCATAGAACTCTTCTAATTTTTGCTTATCTTCACATTCCAAAAAAACAAATCGTCCTCCTAACAGCTCTTGCACTTCTTTAATCTTGTCGCAAGCTAATTTTAGCAATATATCTCCAGTAATTAATTTATTATATTCATTGTTATAATTCTTGCCCAACTGTCCTATTAAAGGCAATGAAATATTATAACTTTTACTTTCTTTATCAAATATTGCAAATTTTAATAATTTTTTTCTTTTAGTTTCACTTAATTTTACTTTTTTAATGTTAGTAATTTTATTCGTTATAGCAAAATATCCTACTATTACATCTTTATCTTTATATTGACTCATTACAATATATGTCCTAGAATAATCTTGCTTTGAAAACTCTATTGCTCTTTCCTTTAAAAAATATTCAACATCTTTATTTAATTCACATTTATAATCACTTAATATTTCTTTTGTTCGTTCTTCTCCTAGATTATTGTAAATATCTTTTAGATTTATTATTTTATATCCCATGTTTTATTTGCTAAATATTTTCCTTATTCTTTCACTATCTGTTACATCTTCAACCATCTTATTTATTTTTACCTTTTTAGATTTTTTATTTTCTGCATTTTCCAAAGCACTTATAAATCTTTCGGCTGATTTTCTATCTTTAATTACTATATTTTTCAAAAAACTTTTTGTTGCCATATATATCATCTCCTATTTTATTATATGCGATATTTACAATTATTATAACATACTATTTACATAATATCAAGTTGTTGTCTCTATTTATCATATTTATACCACTTTTTTTAACTTTTTGTCAATACATCTTTTTAAGTCTATTAGCTTTGCCCAATAAAAATCCCTAGACTCGCACTCTAGGGATTTTTTTGTGAATCTACACAAATGAAAAATTATTAAATTATCATTGCACATTAATTATAATCTTTTCCACAATCATAGTCAATACATTATTTCAAAAATGGTTGACATATCTTATTTATTTTATTCTAAATTTTTTAAAATTATTCACTGGTCAAAAATTAATTTTTATTCTATTTTATTTTAAATAAACAATTCGATGATTAAAATACAGAGTAGAGCATTACACTCTACTCTGTTAACAATATATTGTTATTTTTTTATTCATCTTTTGTACTTTATTTTTCTAATATTTGTTTCTTTATTAAACAATATCCCCTTTTTAGAATTGTTAATGGTTCAAATATTTTATTTATACTATTATTTTCTATTTTTTCTTTTGCATCTAATTTTCTAAGTTCTTTTGCACTTAAACCTGTTGGTGGTGTAATAATTAATCTTATTCTACCATCATCACATTCATCTTCTTTGTCTGTATTAGGATTATGATTTCCTGGCGTAGCTTGTTCTCCTGTCTCTTTATCTTTATCTGTTATCTTTTTAAATGAACCTAATATTTCTGCATTATTCTTAAATACAACACCCTTTGTATTTACTGCCAATAATTTGCTTCCATATAAATTTATTGTTGTTGACTCTCCAGTTTTTCCATCATGAGGTGGTTTTATAGCTCCAATATCCTTACCCTTACATTCTACAATTACAAGATCATTATTCTCTTGTAACGTCTTTATTCCGCCTTTTACATCATCATTTATTAGACGTCTTCCGCTATCTGTTTTGTTTCCATCCTCATCTTCTTGTCCTAATAAATAATCTAAAGATCTTTGTTTCCACTTATCACTATTCTTTTCTTCATCATATTGTAGACCTCCTCTCATGTAGTCTACTACACTGTTTACTACATTTTGTAATAAATCCTTTTCATTATTACTTGGAGTTCCCCAATAATAATAGTCTTTATATGTTCTATAATCATAATCTATTTCAGAATAGTTTGTTATTGTTATTGCATATTCAACTTCTACTGTTGCACCTTGGATTAGCTCATTATCTATTTCAGCAAGAACTAATCTATTTTTTCCACTTGTTCCTAAAGCTTTTACATAGTTTAGATTATCTTTGTATGGATCTCCAAATATTAAGTTCTGACCATTTGCTAATGTTATTGTTAATTTACTTATAGTCTTATCTACATCAAGTTTTTGTTTTGGTCTTAATGTAATTCCAAAGTCCATAAATGGTATTACTGAATAGAATGTTGGTTTTCTTTTTACAGATTTTTTTCCGTTTTCTTCTATTAGTACGAACTCATCTTCATATGTTGATGAAGTATTTTTTTGATTAGTTAGATCTACTGTTACATTGCTATTATTTTCAACTGTTACATCAAATATTGCAGTATCTGCAATCATTTTGATTTTTCTCTCATAACTTCCATAATAAATGTCATCAGATTTTGCTCTTAGCCCTAGGTCAGCATCTATTGCAACATTTGATCTTTCTTGATTCTTTTCAATCTTGTCTGAATGGTCTGCTATCCAATTTTTAATTGGCTCATTTATAGTGTTCTCTCCTGTTGCTTTTTGTAATTCATCTACCATTGGTGAATAACGTACAATTGTAGATTTATATTCTCTAGCATCTACTTCTTCTCCATCTATTGTTGAAACTTTTCCATCTTCAAATGTTCCATAACCATATCTTAATTTGTAATTTTCACCTGGAATAATACCAACTATTATCCAGTTATATTTATATTTATCTTGGTTATCATATCCTGTTCTTATAGGGTTTGTGGTTACTTCTTTTGAATATTCTATAGCATTAGATTCTTCACATGTAGCAGTATTACCTGTTATATTTAATGTATATTTTTTTGCTATATTCTCATTTTTAACATTAGGATTTCCAAGTTCTTTATTAGCATTTTGTAATAATTTTATTTCTGCATCCTTTACTAATTTTTCACCATCATCATATATACCATTTCCTAATCTCTGATTTTCAGTTAATAATGTTGGATTAGATGCATCTTCCCACACAATACCTGAAATAGCTCTAGTTGGGTCTGTTTCATCAATACCAAGTATTAATGATGGTGCAAAATCTGTATCATCTTCAAATGTACTTTTATCTGTCAATTCTAGATTTTGCTCATAATAATTATTAAGTGTTGAACCATCAGGTCTTTTAATTGCATCCAGTTTGGTTGAATCACTTACCTTTGCTCCTACATCTGCATCTAATGGAGCTGAATCTTTATCTATTGCAGCATAAATTTTTCCAGGGTCGTTTTCTCCATCATTTGCTTTTTCAGCAGTTTTTGCTCCTGCAACCATAGTATACTTACCATAGTAACTTGAAAATGCTGATATTTCTGATACATTCATCAATGTTGCTCTTTCGTGAGCAATAGCTTGTAATGCATATTTATTTAATTTGAATTTTATATATATATTTGCTGTTCTTCTTGGGTTTAATATTAAATTCAAATCTTTTGTATACACTTCATTGTAGTAATCTGAGTTATATTTTCCACTAACTCCTTTAACTCCTTTTGTTGAACTGTTTACCCAAGTAACTTGGCTGCCAGTATCATCTCCAATCCAAGACTGAATTTCATTGGATTCATATCTTTTATCAAAGTAATTTGTAAGTTCTGTAATAGCTGTAGTTAATGTATCTGATTGGTTTTTAACAACAATTTTATATGTTACATATACTTCCATAAGATTATTTTTTGGATCTTTTAAATGCCAAGCTAAATCTGATTCATATAGTGGTCTTTTATAAGTATTTAATCCTCTGTTGCTATATTGAGAAGCATTATTTTTGTTTCCAAATTTTACTGCTACTCCAAATCCGTCTGATGTTTCTTCAACATCTCCTTCTTTTTGATACTCTTTTCTGCCACCATATTGATATGTGTTTTTGTATCCATTTACAATAACATCAACAGAATCTATATCTTCTGAGATAGCATTATCTGCTTGTTCTCTTCTGAAAATTCCTTGGTTATTATTTGTAATACATTCTAGACCTGTATTTTCATATGCTGATTTCCATCTTTGTGCAATATTATATTCAGATTGCTTTGTTGTAGATACTACAGCATATTCATGGTTTTTATTTAATGCAGCATCAGTAATATTTAATATTTTCTTACCATTACTATTGTTTTCATATTTATATGCCCATTTATCATTATATGTTGCAATATGATTTTCTTTATCAACAGTATATGATAATCCATTATTATACAATGTATTATACCCTGTTGAACTGTTTTGCCAAATTTCAGCAAAATCTTTATTTACAGTTTCTCTATCTCTAGTTTTTGTTGAACCTTCTGCTATGCTTCCTTTTGTAGGAACTTCTTCAGCTTTAGAAGATTCATCATCTCTATTTGTATAATCCCATTTTGTAGCAACTGTTGTAAATTTCAATCCATCATACTCAAATTCAATATAATATTTGCCTAAGTCTTGTATTACAAGGTTACCATTTTCATTTTCTGCTTTACTTGTAAAGTTATTTCCATTTACACTAGGTTCTTTACTTCCCCAATAATCTTTATTTTCATAACCATTATCGAAAGTTCCTGGTTGTTCTACACCGTTAATGTATTTCTTTCCATTAACAATCTTAGTACCAAACTCATAGTAACCATTTTCATCTGTTAAAGCTTTTGCAATAATAGAATCATTATTACCATCAGTTTTGTGTAAATATACTCTAATTCCTTTTACTAAAGCATCTGACTCTTCTTTATAAATATTGTCTTTAGTATTGCTCTTTGCATCAGCAATATCTTCCCAAACATATCCAGATGCACGTATATACATTTGCTCATTTTTGATTTCTACATCATATCCTTTTTTACTAGATGTATCTTCTGTTTCTGTTGAAGGCATTCTAGTTAATGTAACCCATCCATTTGGTGCATTATTTCCATAATCTACCCTGAAATTCTTATATTTATCATTGTCTGATAAATATCCGTAATTTTCATTTTTTACTTCTTCAAGATGATATTTAATAATATCTGCACCATTTGTGCTCATCAATAAGTTGTATATTTCAAGTTTTCCATTTTCTCCTGTTATAAATGTTGTAGCATCATTTACGTTTGAAACATAGTCAATGTCTTTAATGTATACTGTTCCTTTAACTTCCTTCTCCCAGTTTCCATTTTCACTAGTTTTAATTCTTACATATTTATTATCTATGTTTTTGTATCTATTTTCAGCATGAGAAATATCTTTATCTCTTTGTGCCTTTAATATAAATGATACATTTGGAAGTTTTTTATCTGTATTTCTACTATCTACTTTTTCAATGAACAAGTTAGATGTTTGTTTTACGTTTAATACATTTACATCTAATCCGCTTCCACCTGTTGTCTTATCTGTTTCTTGTGATTTTTGTCTATTAGGTTTTGTCCATCCACGTGCTTTTACTCCATTTTCTGAGTTTATATCTGTACTATCATTATCTGTTACAGTTCCATCTCCATTTTCATTATCTTTTGTTGAGAAATGTACTGTATAGTTATTGTAATTTCCTTTTTCTGCAACCCATCCATAATATGGATTTGAAATTTCTTCTAGATGATACCATATTTTATCAGCACCATTTGTACTAATTAATATGTTATGGATTTCTAATCTACCATTATCATCTGTTATAAATTTTGTTGCATCTTTCATGTCTGTAACATAATCTATATCAACTATTCTTACAGATCCTCTTACTTCTTTTTCCCATTTTCCATTTTCACTTGTTTTTATTCTTACATATTTTTCATTGATGTCTTTATATTTGTTTTCTGGGTGAGAAATTTCTTTGTCTTTTTTAGCTTTTAGTACAAATTCTACATTTGCTAACTTTTTATTTGTAAGCAAGCTATCTGTTTTATCAATTAGTATATTTGCAGTTTCCTTCAAGTTTCTAACTGAAACATCTACACCTGCTGTACCATTAGCTTCTGTTTGAGTTGAAGCTTGTCTATTGGCTTTTACCCATCCACGAGCTTTTACTCCGTTTTCTGAATTTATATCTGTACTGTTGTTATTTGTTACAGTTCCATCACCTTTTCCAAGTCCAGATTCTGAATCATATTTATCATTTGTATCAAATGTTACTGTATAGTTGTTGTAATTTCCATTTGGATTTCCAACTGGCTTTTCGGCTACCCATCCATAATGTGGATTTGAAATTTCCTCTAAATGATAATAAATTCTGTCATCACCATTTGTACTCATTAATATATTTTTGATTGCTAATTTACCATTATCATCTGTTACAAATTTTGTTGCTTGGTTAAAATCACTAACATAATCAATCTCAACAACTCTTACTGTTCCTTTTGCTTCTGTTACCCAATTTTCATTTGTGCTTGTTTTTATTCTTACATATTTATCATCTATGTTTTTATATTTGCTATCTGGGTGAGTAACATCTTTATTTCTTTTAGCTTTTAATACAAATGTTACATTTGATAATTTGATATTATTTTGGTCTGTATCTGTTTTTTCAACAAATATATTTGTTGTTTGTTTCCAGTTAAGAACTGAAAGGTCAACACCAGAACCACCTTTAGCTTTATCAGTTTCTGTTGATGTCTGTCTATTAGATTTTATCCAACCACGATTTAAATTTCGTTTTAAATCAGCTGTAATCTCATTATTTGTTACAGTTCCATCTCCACTGCCTAAAGCTGTTTCAGATGTATATTTATCACTTGTTTTAAATGTTACTGTATAGTTGTTGTAATTTCCTTTTGAATTTCCAACAGGACTTTCTGCAACATATCCATAATTTGAATTTTCAATTTCTTCTAAATGATAATATATCCTATCTGCACCATTTGTACTCATTAATATATTATGGATTTCTAATCGTCCATTATTATCTGTTACAAATTTTGTTGCTTGTTTTATGTCTGAAACATAGTCTATATCAGCAATTCTTATTGAGCCAGATACTTCACTCATCCATTCACCATTTTCACTTACTTTGATTCTTACATATACCTTCTTGTTTTCACCGTCAACAGGTAATGAATTTCTATATTTGTTATCTGGTGCTGAAAGGTCTTTATTTCTCTTAGCACTCAATACGAATGTTACATTTGCTAATTTTATTCCGTTTTGTTCATTATCAACTTTATCTATTAAGATATTTGTTGTTTGTTTCCAGTTACGTACAGAAACATCTACACCTGAGCCACCTTTAGCTAAATCTGTTTGAGTTGAAGCTTGTCTATTAGCTTTTACCCATCCACGATTTTCTCTATCACTTAAATTATCTGAAATTTGTGTATTTGTTACAGTTCCATCTCCTGTTCCAAATGCATTTTCTGTATAACTATCATTTGAACTAAATGTTACCATATAGTTATTATAATTTCCATGACTATTTCCAACTGGGCTTTCTGCAACATATCCGTAATTTGGATTTGAAAGTTCTTCTAAATGATAATATATTCTATCATCACCATTTGTGCTTATTAATATATTGTGAATTTCCAATTTTCCATTAGCATTTGTTAAGAATTGTGTTGCTTGGCTTATGTCAGAAACATAATCTATATCCACTATTCTTATAGAACCTGTTACTTTTGTTTCCCAGTCACCATCTTCACTTGTTTTTATTCTTACATATTTGTTATCAATATTTTTGTATTTACTGTCTGGATGTGTAATATCTTTATTTCTTTTTGCTCTCAATACAAATGCTACATTTGCTAATTTAACATTTGATTGTTCATTATCGATTTTATCAATTAAAATATTTGTTGTTTGTTTCCAGTTGCGTATTGAAATATTAAGTCCTGAACCACCAGATGTTTTATCTGTTTCTTTAGATGATACTCTGTTTGCTTGTGCCCATCCACGTTTTGCTACTGTATTTAAATTTGATGTGATATTATTGTTTGTAACAGTACCATTATCAGAATTTGTTGCTTCAAATGTTACAGTGTAATTGTTGTAATTTCCTTTTGAATTTCCAACAGGACTTTCTGCAACCCATCCATAATTTGGATTTGCAACTTCCTCTAAATGATACTCTATTTTATCAGCACCGTTTGTACTAATTAATAAGTTATAAATTTCTAATACACCATCTGTGTTATCTACTTTACCAGTAACAAATCTTGTTGCTTGTTTAATATCACTAACATATTCTATGTCTGTAATTCTTACTCTTCCTTGTACTTTTGTTTGCCATCCAGCACTTGTTTTAATTCTTACATATTTATTGTCTATGTTTTTATATCTGTTTTCTTTATGAGAAATATCTTGTTGTCTCTTAGCTTTCAATACAAATTCTACATTATTTAATCCAAAATTTGTATTATCCTTGTCTGTCTTTTTAATTAATATGTTTGTTGTCTGTTTTAAGTTAAATATTATAATATGAAGTCCTGAACCACCTGAAGTTTTATCGCTTTCTTTAGATGATACTCTATTTGCTTTTGCCCATCCACGTGCTTTTATTCCATCTTCTGAGCTTATGTCTGTGCTATCATTATTTGTTACTGTACCATATGTAGCATCTGTTGCTGCAAATGTTACTGTATAGTTATTATAATTACCTTTTTCTGCAACCCATCCATAATTTGGATTATCAATTTCTTCTAAATGATACCAGATTTTATCTGCACCATTTGTACTTATTAATAAATTATGAATTTCTAATTTTCCATTTTGAGTTACAAATCTTGTTGCATTATCTTGATTGCTAACATATTCTATATCTTCTATTCTTATTGAACCTTTTACTTCTTTTTGCCAACTTCCTTTTACTTTAACTTTTACATATTTTCCACTAATATCTTTGTATTCATTTTTTGAATGAGATATTTCTTGGTCTTTTTGTGCTTTTAATATGAATTTAACTCCATCTAATTTATTATTAGCACCTGTTGGATTATCTGTATCTGTTTTTTCAATTAATATATTTGTAGTTTGTTTTACATTACGAACTCCAACAGTTATACCTCCTGTACTACCATAGCTTGTTTTATCTGTTTCTTTAGATGATGCTCTATTTGCATCTACCCATCCTCTTTGCAATATTTTTTCAAAGGCTGTATCTGTATTATTTGTTACAGTACCTCCAGTAGTAGCATCAAACATTACTGTATAGTTATTATAATAGTTAATTCTATTGTTTTCAGCTTGTTCTATTGGTTCTTCTGCAACCCATCCATAATTTGGATTTTTTAATTCTTCTATATGATACAAAATTTTATCTGCACCATTTGTACTCATTAATATATTGTTTATTTCTATTTTTCCAGATGAATCTGTTACAAATCTTGTTGCTTTATCATAATCTACATATTTTATATCAATAGCTCTAGCAAATCCTGTTATTGTCGTTCCTTCTTGCCATCCAGCAGATGTTTTTATTTGAACATATTTTGTTGTGTCTCCAACTGGAATATATTTATACGGATTTTCTGGATGTGCTATATCTGTATTTCTTTTTGCCTTTAACACAAACACTACATTTCCTAGTTTTGTATTATGATTATCATAATCTGTTTTGTCAATTTTTATATTTGTTGTTTGCTTCTTATTATAAACATTTAGCTCTGCACCACTACCAGCCGATGCCATATCTGTCTGCACAGAGTTTCCTCTTTCTAGTTTTACATAGCCAGTTTTGTCTTTTGATGTCATTGTTCCACCATCTTTAGCATCAAATGTTACTGTATAATTATTATAATTTCCAGATGAATTTCCTTCTGGCTTTTCTGCAACCCATCCATAATTTGGATTTTCAATCTCTTCTAAATGATATTGTATTCTATCTTTACCATTTAAACTTACTAATAAGTTTTGAATTTCTATTTTTCCCTTTGAATCTGTTACAAACAATGTTGCTTGACTAGCATCTGATGTAAATTTAATTTGTCTCTCACTTGCACTTATATCTTCTGTAATACCTTTTGGATCATATACTCTATCATCTATTCTAGCACTTCCTGTTATTTTGTTTGCATATCCATCAGAACCTTTTTCCACATTATTTCCAGAAGCTTTTATTCTTATATATTTATTGTTTATTTCTTTGCTTCCTTTTGTATTTCCTTCTACTTTTGCAACTATTCTAAATGTTACTCCTGGAAGTGATTTATTATGTTGGTCATAATCTTTTTTGAAAATATGTAAATTCTGTGTAAGTTTATCATTTGTTATTGTTACACTTGTATATTTATAGTCTGAATTTTTCCATGGCTCATAAGCAGTAGCAGTAGTTTTTTGTCTTTCTACTTTTATTTCTACTACATCACGTCTTTGACCGTTCACTTTCATTACACCAGAACCATCACCTTTATAGTATTGAGCATATCCATAGTTATTGCTATATAATTCATATAATTTATATGTTATCTCCTCTACAGAGTCTTGATAGCCTTTTGAACTAACCAGTAAATTGTCGAGTTCTACTATTCCAGATTTATTTGTTGTAAGTATTGTTGCTTTATTTTTATCAGTAGTATATGCTATATCAGAAACTTTTACTGTTCCTTTAACTCTCTTTGCCCAAGTCCCAGTTGTTTCTTGAAGTTTGGTTATTGTTTCTCCTCTTTGATCTTTTAAACCTTTAATACTATTAATATCATGTGCTTCATAACTTGAATCACTTGATACTCTTTCTATTTGTAAAATAACATATCTCTCTACAGATGATGAACCTTCTTTTGCTTTCAATAAAAATTCAACATTTTGTAATGGTCTGTTTTGATCTGTGTCTCTTTTATATATACGTAAATTTCCTGTTTGACGTTTATTTTCTACATCAAAATGTGTTTCCGCCCAAGCACGGTTCATATTACCAGATATCACTGTTGTCTTAACTTGAGTATATTCATATCTATTAGATTTGTCTTCTACAAATGTGTAATCTCCCCATCTCAAATTTCCTATAGCTATTGCACATTCACTATTTGTTGCTAATCTAGTTGCATTTGCCTTTGTAGCACCGAAATTTGCCAAATAATATTTTCCATTTGCAAATACTAATGCTTGAGCATTTTTATTATATATATGATATTGATCTTTATTACAATTAATATATTCTCGTGGATAGTGTGGGAAAAATTTATCTCTATTATTATTTTGTTGATCATATGAATTATAGAAATCTCCATTTACACCACCTGAACCACAACTGTAATCAGGTTCTGAACCATCAGGCTTCATTATTTTGTCAAATGTTATCCAGCCAGCCGTATCATCTTGTGTTAATTTGTCTATTCTTTTACCATTTAAATCTGTTAGCATTAAGTAATCGTTTCTATTTAAGTCTTTTCCTCTCAATAATAAGAAATCTGCATTATTCATTGGAATACCTGTTTTTTCATTATTGTTCCATACCCATTCTGGGTCTTTTTTGTGTAATACTATTGATGTTGGTGCTCTCCATGGTCCTTCCCACTCAACAGAACCTTCCCATACTGTTGTAACTGGAACTGTAATTGATAGGTCTCCTTTACCATTTTCAGGAGTACGTCGCATTTTTTGATGGTCTGCTGTTGCATGAATATCAACAGTTACTGTTACTAACGGATTTATTGTTAAATCTTTTAAAGTTTCATATTTTAATGCCATTCTTACTTTAGTAACATAAACTACATCTTTTCCAATTTTTATATAAAATGGTCCTGCAATATCATTACCATTAGCACTGCTTGGCATTGAAATTCCATATGGGTATTTTGCAACTCCAATTCCTTCTTCTGCAGTCCACAACCTACTACTATCTACTACTTCTCCATAATGTTTTGTGCCATCTTTTGTCATATAATCCATTGTTACTACATAAGAAAGTTTAGCAAACCTTGTATTTATATACTTATCATAATTTATCTTAAAACTTGGGTCAAAAGGTCCAATTGTATTAATGCTATTATTATTATAAAATTCAACTCTATTTTTATCAGGATTATCTCTATCTAATGTTAAATTAGGTTCATTAGAAGATGTATAGTCTATGACAGGGTTATTGTCGTTATCTTTGGCTATATCAACTGTTTCTATAAAATAATCAGTATCAATATTTGGAAATGGGTCTCCAGGATTTATACATGTAAAGTCATAACCATTAGATGTTGTTGATGTATTTCCTACTTGTCCTCCAGTAAAACCTACATCAAATGGAGGAGTTTTACCAGTATTATGTCCTTTTATAGTTGCACCATAATCTAATGTTGCAATTTCATCTCTACCAAGTAAAATATTATAAGCAATAAGACTATATTTTGTTTTATCGTTTGTTTCTTCTTTCGCTCCTTTTATTACCTTTACAGTTGCTGTTCCTGAACTTGTCTCTGTCATTCCGTTAGCTATTGATATTCCTGTACCACCAATAACTAAAATTAATGATACTATTACAAACATTCTAAAGTTTTTATTTTTCTTAGCAAGAATAATAACTAAAATAATCAATCCCACAATCATTGCACCAGTAGTAATTACTATCATAGTTTGTTTTACACCTGTTGTAAGACCTATAATAACTTCAACTTTAGAAGTATCGTTATCTTTGTTATTATCTTCTACTGCTTTTTCATTACTACTCATATCAATACTTGCCACATTTTCAATTTTTCCAACATTGTTTGAATTCATTGTTTTTGTGAAAACTATTGTTACTTCTTTGCTTTCTCCAACTCCAATTTTTTCGCCAGATAAAGCAATTGTATATAATTTTCCGTCTTTTTCATACCAATTTGGATTTAATTCTGAGTGGAACTCTAATCCATCTGGAATATTATCAACAATCATTCCAACTTTTCCTTCAAGTTCACCTTTATTTGTAACTACCATTTTATATTCTAAAATTACTGTTGCTCCATTTATGTATTTTGAATTTATTTCAACCTTTGCTAATTTTTTATTATTATAATCATATGTTTTAGTACCTTTTTTTGTTTGAACAGTAATCTTGCTAATATATTTTTGTAATTCCATATCAAATGATTTATTTTTAATTACACCAATATCTATATTTTTCAATGTACTTTGTGCTGTTAATGTATCTGTTAAACCTGCAATTGTTTCTTTTCCTTCTAATAAAACATTTTTTTCTATTGCATTAGAGTTCTTTGTAGAAGAAACTCCTTGTTTTTGATATTCTGTTAAACTATATGTTTTACTGTCATATAAAAATACTACAATGTATTCTCCTTTTGTAATATTAGTGAATTCATATTCACCTTTTTCATTTGTTGTTGCTCTAATTGCGATACCATCTTTATATACTAATTTTTGTGCTGAATAATCATATAATAATACATCCATATTACTATATAATTTTTCTTCATCATCTCTTTTACCATCTTCGTTTTCATCAATCCATGCTACACCTGAAATTGTTATTGTTTCAGATGGTATAGGATTGTCTGGTGTTGTTGGATCTTGTTTTTTGCTTACTGTTACTGTACATTGAGCTGTTTTTCCACCATCTTCTGTTGTTACTGTTATTACTGCTGTTCCTTCTCCTCTTGCTATAACATTTCCATTTCCATCTACCGTTGCTACTTGATTGTTATTAGATGACCATGTTATATTTTTATTTGTTGCATTTTCTGGTAAAATTGTTGCTCTTAAAATTCTGTTCTCACCAACATTTAAACTTATATTTTCTGAATCTAAGGCTATTCCTGTTACTTTTACTTCTTGTTTTTCTATTACGTATACTTCACAGTTTGCCATTTTTCCGCCATCTTCTGTTATTACTGTTATTATTGCTTTACCTGCACTTTTAGCTACAACTTTACCATTTTCATCTACTGTAGCTACTTGAGAATTGTTTGATTTCCAAGTTACACTTTTATTTGTTGCATCTTCTGGTAAAATTGTTGCTTGTAATGTTCTATCTTTTCCTACAGTTAAACTTATTTCTTTAGCATCTAATTTTACTCCAGTTACATTAACAATACTTGGATCATCTTCTCTTAAAACTGTAACTTCACAAGTTGCTGTTTTTCCTCCATCTTCTGTTGTTACTGTTATTACTGCTTTTCCTTCTTTTTTACCTGTTATTTTTCCATTTTGGTCTACTGCTAATACTTCTTCATTATTTGATGACCATGTTACATTTTTATTTGTTGCATTAGTTGGCTCAATAGTTGCAATTAATATTCTTGTTGCATTAACTTTTACTGTTATTGAATTTGTATTTAAATTAACATCTGTTACAGCTACTTTGTCTGAACTTGGATTTTGATTATCAGCAACAGTTACTTGGCAAGTTGCTGTTTTTCCTCCATCTTCTGTTGTTACTGTTATTGTTGCTAAACCTGCACCTTTAGCTACAACATTTCCATTTTGATCTACTGTTGCTATTTCTGAATTACTTGATGACCATGTTACTTTTTTGTTTGTTGCATCTTCTGGTAAAACTGTTGCCTGCAATGTTCTGTTTGTTCCAACTTTTAATCTCATTGCTTGTAAATCTAAATTTACACTAACAACCTTTTTATCTCCTGATTCAGCCTCTTTTGTAACTGTTACTTTACAAGAAACTGTTATTCCACCATCTTCAGTTGTAGCCATTATATTTGCTACACCTTCAGATTTTCCTGTTACTCTTCCTTTTTCATTTACCATTGCAACTACAGGATTGCTTGATGTCCATATTACTGTTTTGTTTGTTGCATTTTCTGGAACTACTGTTGCTACTAAATCTTTAATCTCGTCAATTTTTAATTCAAGTGTTTGTGCATTTAATGTAATTCCTTCTACTCCAATTGTACCTGGATCTATTTGTTCTTCTTTTGTTACTGTTACTTTACAAGATGCATACATTCCACCATCTTCTGTTATTACTGTTACTGTTGTTGTTCCTACAGCTTTTGCTGTTACAATTCCATTTTCATCAACATCTGCAATTGTTTTATCATTTGTCTTCCATATTACTTTTTTATTTGTTGCATTTTCTGGCATTACTGTAGCATTTAATTGTATATTTTCATTAACCTTTAAATTTACAGATTGCGTACTTATAAATACACCTGTTACAGTAACTTCTTCTGGTTCTGGATTTGGGTCAACTGTATCATCTATTACTGTAACTTCACATTCTGCTACTTTTGCTTCATCTTCTGTTGTTGCTGTTACTATTGTTGTTCCTACAGCTTTTGCTGTTACGTTTCCAGCATCATCTACACCTACAACGGAATAATCCTCAGATGCCCAGATTACATTTTTATTGTCTGCATTTTCTGGTGTTACTGTTGCAACTAATTTTTGACTTGCTCCAATTTTTAATGTTAATTTAGTATTATCTAAAGTAATTCCTGTTACTTTTACTGTTTCTGGTTCTTCTGGATCTGGATTCTCAGGTTCATCATATTTTATTACTGTATTTGTTAAACTTGCTGTTTTAGTTTTTATATAATCACCTGATACGTCTACCTTATTTGTTGCATCTTTATTTTCATATATCATTCTTGCTCTAGCTTTTATCTTTAATGTTATTGTTTTTCCTTGAGGAATGATTAAATCTTTATTTACATTTGCAACATCTTCTGTATCTTTATCTACTAATGATAGTTCTTGTTCTTGCTGTATTTCTGTAAAATTCTCTACATTTTGTGTTATTAATGGTTCATCTTCATCTTTTACTTTTGTTATTTCTACTTTATAATTATTGTATGATACAGAAACAGGAGTTAATTCATATGGTATATAATCTTTAACATTTACTCTGCTATATGTTGTGTACCATTGTCTTGTTTTTCCTATATTTTTTATATTAACTGTATATTCTATCTCGTCATCTTGTCTTAATTTTTGTCCTTCTTTATTTGATGACATAGTAACTTCTACACCTTCTACATAACCAGTTGAAGTTGTTTCATTTGAAAGATATACATTAGATGCTTTTGCTGTTGCAACTGCTTTTAATTGATACTCAAAATTATTGTCTTCACTATATTCATTTACATTTCCTCTTATCCAAATCTTTTTCTGTTCACCTTTTGCTAGTTGGCTTAAAGTATGTCTCCACATATTTCCATCAAAGCTTCCATAATTATCATCAACACTACTTATTTCGAAAAATGCTGAAGCTTCAAATGTTAAGTCAACATTTGTTAAATCTTTACCAGATATGTTTTTTACAACAAACTTATATGTCCAATCATTTTTTCCTGTCCCTACTGCTACACTTAGTTCTGTTTTTATTTCTGCTTGTTTAATTTGTAATTTATTGCTAAAGTCATATTGTGTTGCTCCTATTACCATTTGGTAATTTACACTAGATACTTTTGATTCTTCTGTATCTTCTAAATCATTTATTCTTAAATCAAAACTATTTTCAACTGTTTCTCCTGCTTTAATGTCATTTAAATTAATATTTATTTTTTTGCTTGATTGAGCATTATATTTATATATATCATATCTTTTATAATATCCATATTTTTCATTATAATCACAGTCTTTTTGATTTAAAACAACCCATGTCATTTCATCTGGTATGTCAATTGCAAATTTTACAGATTTTGCAGATGTATTTGTATTTGTAACTTTTATTGTGTTATTAACAATTTGTTGTTCATAAACTGTTCCTTCTTCTGGAATAGATTGATTTCCAACTTTTCTAGAAATTTCTACTCTTATTCCGTCTTTCTCTATTACTTGTACATAATTTTGGTCTGCAGAATATAAAACTGGTGTTGCAACTACAATTTTATTTACAAGTGATATTGTTAATTCATCATATGTTTTTCCTTGTTCAGTATATACTGTTCCTTTTGCATTTTCATTTGTATATGTTGTTTTTACTACTGTCTCTGTTGTTTCTAGTGATTTTCTTAAATACACTTTTAATGGAACAACTACATTTACTCCTCCTGCAATAGTGTTTTGTTCATAATTTTCTTGACTGCCTTTTAATGTTATTTTTATGGCTTTATTTTTGTTTTCATTTACTATTACTTTTGCTTCTTCTATTTCAAATTTTAGATTATTATATACTAAGTATGGTTCTGTTATTATTGCTTCTTCTACTTCACTTGGTAATTCAACTGTAATTGTTGGATTTTTAAATAAGCTATCTTTTGAAGTATTTGTTTTTAATATTGTTGTAAGAATCACTTCATTTACTGCATTATTTGCCCATGTTTTATTATCAAGTTTTGTTTCTATATTTGAAATAGCATCTTTTATTTGAACTGTATTTTTTTCTACAGCTTGATATACTTTCTTGTCTTCTGTTGCTTTATTCTCTGTTACTTTACTTTCTGAATTTTCTTGTTGAGTTTGAATTGTATTATATCCCTGTGCAATCATATATGTATTAATCTTATTATATGTTAAATCTTTCATGTCTGAACTAATACATTTTGTATTTTCAAATTCTACAATTCCTTCTTTTTCTATACCTGTTAATTTTATTACTATATTTTGTATATTATCTTCATATTTTATTGTTACTTTTCCATTTTCATCTGTTTCTGTATCTTTATTTATTGTTTTTAAAATTTTTCCTGCATTATTTAAAATGTCTAAACTTGCTTTTTCTCCAAATGTATTTATAAATTTAGCTTTGTCAATACTTGTTTCTTTATATGTTAACATGCTTGTGCCATCTAATTCTTGTTCATCATTTTCGAATTTATTTATCCATGTCATCATATATTTTTGTGCTAAATCTTTGTCACTTATTTCTATTTTAGCTGTTTCTTTATATGTTGTTTCATATTTATTATTTTCATTAAAACTATTTGCTTTTATATAACCATTATAAATGTCTTCTGTTTGATATTCTGCTGATATAATATCTCCTATTTTTTCTGTAATTTTGCCTTCTTTTTCCACTTTTGATAAAACCTTTGTGGAATTCTCGTCATTTAATGTTACTTCTACATTAGTTCTTATTTTTAAATCTCTTTCTTCATTTGTAGCACTATAACATTCTTCTCTATAAATACAGATGATATCATATTCATCTCTTGCATCAACAACATTATCTTTATAGTCTTTGTTTTCTGCTGTTATTGTTAAAATACCTGTACTTGCATGGTATTCGTACTTAGCACTTTTTTCACCATTTGTTGCTTGTGTTGATTTAGTTATTACTTCTACTCTACTTGGTTTATAGTCTCCTACCCATGGTAATTCCATTGTTACACTTGTTTGCTTAAATGGAACATAGTCTACACCTTCAGCTAATTTTAAACCTGTTTTTAGGTTAAATTGTACTAAAGTTCCTTTACTTCCACTTTTGCTTTCTTGACCATTTACTGCTGTAGTATCAAAGTTTTCATATTTAGTTAAATTAAGCTCATTTATTGCTTGTCTTTTATCCTCTTCTTGGGCTTTTTCAACTGCAGTTTGAACCGCTTCTACTGCTTCTGAAACTACAAGCATTAGTGAACTATTTAATAATAAAACTATTAACATTAAAATACAACACAATTTCTTCTTCATCTGTTTTTCCTCCATTATTTATTGCAGTATTCTTTCTATATATTCATATATAATAATGATACTTTTTTTACGGATACTAGTCAATATAAGCCTTTTTGGTAACTTTTGTAATATTTTTTATGCCTTTACGGAACCTCATTTTTCGAAATTTATTACAAAAATATTACATTTTTTTATCTTTTTTTCGTGGTTCTTGTAATATTTTGAGCTTTTCCTTAGGGCAAGGCGAAAAAACAGTGCCAGGCACAAAACTACCCTAAAGGTAATTTTATACCTGACACTTTCTTATAATTAGTTCTTTTTATTCTTTTTTATTAAACAGATTCCCACTGCTATAATAATTAATACAACTGTAGAACTAATTAATATTATATTTGTATTTACCGTATGTTGGCTAATACCAGTTGGAGGTGTAATTACAAGTCTTACTTCTCCATCGTCACATTCATCTGGTTTTCCTGTAGATGGATTATGATTTCCTGGGGTTGTTGATGAAAAATCAAATGGACTTATTATCTTTTTAAATGTTTCTATTATTTCTGCATGGTTATCTAATACAACTCCTGTTTCATTTACTGCTAATAATTTACTAGCATATAATTTTACTATAGTAGTTCCTCCTGGTTGATTGTATTCTGTAGGTGGCGCTATATTTCCTATCTTATCTGTTTCAAGTATTGTATATCCTTTTCCTTGGTTTTCTAGATCTTTTAGACCATTTTTTTCTTGATTTTCATATACACTGTTTTTATCTATATAAGCCCTTGTTTCTGATGTTCTCTGGTCATAAAGTGATAATAAGTCATCAGCTGACAATTCATTCCATTTTACATCATTTTCCAAACTCTTTTCTTTGTCTAATACCAATCCTCCTGACATGTAATCTACTAATTTAAATATAACATTATCTAGTATTTGTCCGCCTTCTTTGATTCCAAAATAATAGTAATTTGTGTTTTCTCTATAGTCATAATCTATTTCAGAATAGTTTGTTATTTTTATTCCATACTCTACAATTACTGTAGCTCCCTGAACTAATTCATGATCTATTTCGGCTACAACTAATCTATTCTTTCCATTTTCTCCTCCTAGTGCCTTGACATAACTTAATTGAGACTCATATGGATTTCCTGATATTAAGTTTTGTCCATTTGCTAAAGTTACTGTTAAGTTAGTAATTGTTTTATCCACATTTATTTTTTGTTTTGGTCTTTCTGTAATTCCAAAATCTAAATATGGTACTACTGCATAAAATGTTGGAACTCTTTTTGCTTTTCCATTTTCATCTAATAATACAATTTCATCATTAAAGTCAAACTCATCTTTGTAGTCTGTCCATGATATTTTATCTGATTTTGTTAGATTTGTTTTTCCATTATTTTCAACAAAGAAATCAAATATTCCTGATTTTGCAGTCATTTTCAATGAACCATCTGTATAATTTCCATAATATACATCATCAGACTTTTCTCTTTCATCCATAGATGTATCTATTGCAGTACTTATTCTTGTCTTTGGCTCTTCATTTGCATTTGTTATTATCCAATTTACATCTCCAGATAGTAAAGCATTTTCTATGTTATTAGATACAACGATTGTTGATTTATAATCTCTTGCATCTATTATTTTATCATTATTAATTGTTGTATATTTATTTGTGTCAATTTTTCCATATTCATATTTTAATTGATAATTTTCAGCAGGAATTACACCTAATAACATATAATTTGCTTTATACTCGTAATTTGTCGTATTTATAAAATCTTTTCTTGAATATGTACTTGCATCAAATTCATTACCTTCTACATTGTTTCCGTTTATACTTAATTTGTAGATTTTGGCTGTTTTTTCATTCTCACCATCTTTTTCTATTAATTCTACTTTAACATTTTCAACTAAGGTTTCTTTTTCTTCGTATATACCATCACCTAATCTCTCATTTTTACTCTTTAATTTTACTTCATCAGATGCATCATCCCATACAATTCCAGATATACCCCTTGTTGGATCTGCCTCATCTATTCCTATTATTAGTGATGGAGCATAATCCGTGTCATCTTCAAATGTAGCTAAATCAGTTAATTTTCTATTTTCAGCTGTATATCCATCTAACTTACTACCATCTGGTCTTATAATATCAACATTTGTATTTCCAGTATTTTCAACTCCAACACTTGCATCTTGAGGTGCTGAGTCTTTATCTATTGCTGCATATACTGCTCCAACTCTATTTACAGAATCACTTGGTGTTTTAACACCTGCACATATTGTTTTTGAACCATATAATGATGTGAATGATGAAATTTCTGATACATTCATCAATGTTGCTCTTTCGTGAGCAATTGAAGTCAACGCTTCTTGGCTTAAGTGGAATCTTACCATAACTGCTGTTGAACCTCCTGGTTCCAATGGTTCTAATGTTGGTTTTAATTTAATATATGCTGCTTTGTAATTTTCATCAGATTTGCTTTGAACACCTGAATGAGCTGGTAATTGTTGTATACTTTGAACATTTTCAGAACCTTCAACAATTTGGTAAGGGTCGTCATATCTCTTATCATAATAATTTACTATTTCAGTAATTCTTGATGATAATGTATCTGATTGGTTTTTAACTATAATTTTATATGTTACCCACACATCCATTACAGAAGAACTTTTATTTAAATTATATGCTAAATCTGATTCATATAATGGTCTTGTGTATGTTGTTAATCCCCTGTTACTATAAGAGTTACTATATTTACTTCCAAATTTAACATCTACACCAAAATTATCATTATTTGAGCCATCTATATTTCTTCCCCCATACTGATATGTGTTTACATACTCTCCAACTCTAACATCAACAGACATTAAGTCTGTAGCAATAGCATTATCTGCTTGCTCTCTTCTGAAGATTCCTTGATTATTATTTGTAATACACTCTAATCCTGTATATTGATATGCCTCCTCCCATTTATCCTTAATCTTATATCCAGACTCTTGCGTAGAGGCTATGATTGAATAATCATGTACTCTATTCTTAGCAGCATCTGTAATTTCTAATATTTTATTACCGCTACTATTGTTTCCATATTCATATGGCCAATGATCTTTGAATGTTGCAATATTATCAGCAACCTCATAATCTAAGCTATATTTAGTTGAAGCATTTTGATATATTTCTGCAAAACTATTATTTACAGACTCTCTATCTTTCTTATCACTTCTTCCTCTTTTTACTTCACTAGCTTTAGACAATTCATCATTTTGATCACTATATTGCCAATCTCCTTTTAAGTCTTCGGTTGTAGCAACTGTTGTAAACTTCAAGCCATCATATTCGAATTCGATTTGGTATTTACCTAAATCATCTATTACAATGTTTCCGTTTTCATTTTCTGGATTACTTCTAAATGTATTTCCATTTACATATGGTTTATTGTTACTCCAATAATCTGGATTATTATATCCATCATCAAAGTTACCATCTTGCTTTTCTCCATTGATGTATTTTACACCATCAACTATTTTTGTACCAAATTCATAGTATCCATTTTCATCAGTTACAGCCACTCCAACTGTTTTACCATTTTTAAGTAAGAATACTCTAATACCCTTAATTAAAGCATCTGATGCAGAATCATATATACTATTTAATGTTTGGCCCTTATTATCTGCAATATCTTCCCAAACAAATCCAGATATACGTACATACATTTGCTCATTTTTAATTGTCAAATCTGTATTTAATTTTCCATCTGTTTTGTCTGTTTCATATGATTTGTTTCTATCTAATTCAAGCCATCCATCTGATGTGATTTTTCCTATATTTGCAGTAAATGTTACCCTAAAGTTGTTATAATCTTTTTCATCTGCTAAATATCCATAATTTTCATTTTTTACTTCTTCTAAATGATATTTAATATGGTCTACACCATTTGTACTTAATAATAAATTGTATATAGCAATTCTACCATTTTCATCTGTTGTAAATCTTGTTGCATCATTTATGTTTTTAACAAAATCTATATCACAAATTTTAACTTCTCCTGTTACTTCTTTTTCCCAAGAACCATTTGCTGATGTTTTTATTTTTACATATTTATATGTTGAATTAATTTTTCCATAGTATTTATTAGATTTGTCTGTTATTTCAACATCTTTTTCTGCTCTTAATATAAATGATACATTTGCAAGTTTTTTATCAGCATTTCTGCTATCTTGTTTTACAATACCAAAGTTACCTGTTTGTTTCAAGTTTAATGCAGTTACTTCAAAACGTCCTGTTCCATTTTTCTTATCTGTATTTGGACTTGTTTGTCTGTTCATATCAACCCATCCACGTTTTGCTATTTCATCTACATTTGTAGATTCATTACTTGTAACTGTTCCATCATTATCTGATGAAATAAATGTTGTTGTATAGTTATTATATGTACCTTCTTCTGCAACCCAACCATAGTTATCATTTGCAACTTCTTCAATATGATATTCTATTTTATTAGCTCCATTTGTACTTATCAATAAATTACTTATTTGTATAATTCCTTTTGAATCTGTAACAAATACTGTTGCTTTTTCTCTATCAACAAAATCTAATGCTTTTGCATCATTTTCGCTTCTATAAACTATGTCTTTTACTCTTACAGAACCTTGTACTTTTTTAGCATACTCTCCATCCATTTCCAAGATTTTATCTGTTTGATTTCTATCTGGAATGATTCTTATATATTTATCTGTAATGCCTTCATCTTTAACTACATTACCATTTTCATCTAATAATTTAGCTTTTATTATAAATGAAACATTTGGTAATACTTCTTCGGTTTTTCCATCTTTATTTTTATCTGTATCTACTTTTCTTATGTATAAGTTTCCTGTCTGTTTAATGTTTTTTACTGTTGCTATTGATGTATATTGAGCATTTGATGGCTTCTTATCTGTCAATTCTGAAGATGCTCTATTCCAAGTATACCAATATAAACTTGGTTCACTATCTTCTGTTTGACCTTCAAATCTTACTTTATAATTTTGCCATTTATCTGTATCAGATACATAGCCATAATTATTTGTAGCCATTTCTTCAAATGCATATTTTATACGGTCTTTTCCATTTGTACTAATTTGTAAGTTACTAATTCCTATTTGTCCATTTGAATCTGTAACAAATAATGTTGCTTCTTCCTTATTGTCTGTAAATGCAATTGGCTCTACAGTTCTATCTTCTGCTGTTTTATAAACTTTATCTATTACTCTGGCTTTTCCCGTAATTTTTGTTGCATATCCATCTTTTCCAACTTCTACATTACCAGCACTTTCTACCATTACTTTTAAATATTTTCCATCTATTCTTGCTTTTTGAATTGGATCTTCATATCCATTTCCTTCATATTGTGTTTTTATATAAAATTCTACATTTTCTATTTTTCTATTTTGGTCATAATCTCTCTTGTATATTTCCATATTTGTTGTTAATTTCATGTTTTTTGCAAGTAATGTAAATGCTGGTTTCGCATCATTTCCAGACTTATCTGTTTCTACAGATGTTTGTCTTTTTAAGGTTATCATTGCTGCATTTGATTTTGTAATAGTACCACCTATTGTTCTTACAGAACTTTGGTTACTTGTTTCTCCTTCAAATACTACAGCATATGTGTTTCCATATTTGTCATCTGTTCTTACTGCTGGTGCATATCCATAATTATTTGCCTCTAACTCGATTACTTCATATTCAATGTAATCTCCTCCGTTAGTGCTCATTAATAAATTTAATACACCTGTTATACCATTTGCATCTGTTCTAAATTTAGTTGCATCTGCAAATGAACTTGTAAATCCTATTGGTTCTACTTTTGAATTTTCATTTTCATCATAAGTTTTATCTTTTACTCTTACAATTCCTTCTACTTCTGTTAAATATTTGTTATCTGAATCTTCTGTCATTATTTTAATGTATTTTCCATCTATTTTTTCTTTAAAATATTTATCTCCTTTTCCATTTGCAACATAATGTGCTCTTATTACAAACAAGGCATTTTCTAATCCTCTGTCTTGGTCATAATCTCTTTTATAAATTTTTAAATTTGCTGTTAATTTTTTATCTAATACAGTTAAATTTCCAGCCATTGTTGTACTATTTTTATTTGTTTGAGTTGAAGTTAATCTATTTAAAGTTAAAACAGCATGTGCTGAATCTGTTGCAGTACCTTCATTTAATTCATATTTACTATTATTTGAAGTAGAAAATTCATAATCTACTGCGTAGTTCTTGCCTACTTTTCCATCTTCTCTTATTGATGGAGCATATCCGTATCTATTAATAGAAATCTCATAAATATCATATTTGATTCTATCATTTCCATTTGTACTCATTAATAAATTTTGTAAACCTATTATTCCATCTGCATCTGTAATGAATACAGTTGCTTTATTGATGTCACTTGTATATGCAATTGATTCTTTTATATTAGCTGAATTTTCATTTGCACTATATATTTGATCTTTTACTCTTGCCATACCTGTTATAGTTTTTGCATATCCATCTGCTCCAATTACTGCATTAGAGCCACTATCAATCATTATTCTAATATATTTACCATCTATTTTTGCTTTTTGATTTGTGTCTTCATATCCATTTCCATCATATTCAGCTTTTATTACAAACTTTACATTTTCCATCTTTTTGTCTTGATCATAATCTCTTTTATATAATTTAAAGTTTGTTGTTAATTTCTTATTAGTTACAGTTAATGTTGACTTTATTGTTGAATTATCAGTTTCAACTGAACTTTGTCTTTGTAATTTAATAAGTGCTGATGCTGATTGAGTACTATTTCCGTTATTCTTTGAATATTGGCTTCCATTGCTAGAACTGAAACTATAATCAACCACATATGATTTTCCTACTTTATTATCAGTTCTTATTGCTGGTGCATATCCATAATTATTAGATTCATTTTCTAATATTTCATATTGTATTTGATCACTACCATTTGTACTTGTTAGTAAATTAACAATTTCGATTATTCCATTACTATCTGTTACAAATTTTGTAGCTTTACTCATATCGCTTGTAAATGCTTCTGGTTCTAGTGCCTGATTTTCATTTACTCCTTCTATTGTTCCTGGAGTATATGTTTTATCTTTTACTCTTACTTTTCCTGTTGCATATGTTGCATATCCATTTTCTCCAGTTATTACATTAGAGCCATTATCTGCTATTATTTTTACATATTTTCCATCAATTTTACTTTGCATATATTGGTCTGAATTTCCATTTCCAATATAATGTGCTTTTAACACAAATTCTACATTTTTTAATGCATTATTAGCATTATCATAATCTCTTTTATAGATTTTTAAGTTTCCTGTAAGCTTTTTATCTGTTACTTCAATTTCAAGACATGTACTGTTGTCTGTAAGTTTTTGTCTATTCAAATTTATAATACCTTGTGAATTACATGTACTTCCATTTGAAGACCTTTTTTGCGTTATATTTATTGTATTATTAGTGCTTCCATATTTAATTGAACCATTTGCTTTTACTGGAACTCTTGGTGCATATCCATAATTATTACTTGAAACCTCTATTAATTGATATTGAAACTCTGCTTGATCTATATATTCAAATCCTTCTACTGCATAGTCTCCTTCTCTACCTGTAGTTGCTGTTAATAGATTATATATTTCTATATTTCCACTACTATCTGTAGCAAATTTAGTAGCTTTATCTATGGAATCTACAAATGTAAATCCTGTTATAGTTGCCTTTCCCTTAACAGTTTTTGCATATCCGTTTTGATATTTTGTTACGCCACTAGTTTCGGCGACTTTTACTAATACATATGGTTTTGACGCAATTTCATTTACTACATGACCATTATATAGGTAATTATTTACATTTGCTTCTTGGGAACTGAAATATGCATTCTGTAGACTTGCCTTTAGCACAAATTCTACATTTTCTAATCCTTTATTTTGGTCCAAATCTCTTTTATAAATTTTTATATTTGCTGTTTGAGATTGGTTTGCAATAATCCATTCTATAGTTTGTGCAGCTTGCATTTTTATTGAGCCCCATGTAATTTTACCGTTTTCAACCTTTTTAGTTGAACATCCTACAGATGTTACAAATTTTCTATATTTCCAATTAGCACCACATGATGTTTCAAAAAATGTGTATTCTGCACATACTAAATTGTTAATAGTGATTTTTCCTTGTGAATTTGTACTTAATTTTGTATTATTACTATCTGTTCCTGTAAAACTTAAGTCAAATGACATTTCACCATTTATTCTATAAGTTGTATTGCCAACCGTATAGGTTCCACCATTTACTACAACTCTTAAAGGATAATTTGGCACTGTATATTTATACCCATATCCTTGAATTGTTCTTACAGTTGACGTTCCATCTGTAAATTTTATTTTATCGTCCTTCATGGCTGTATATTCCCAATATTTACTGTCTCCTGGTGAATCACTATGATAGTTATCTGATATCGTCCATGATTTTTCTTTTATTACTAATGGATTTTCTGTTGTAATACTAGTAATTAGTTGTCCATTAGTTGTAGCTCTAAAATATGTTGATAAAGCTCCGTTATTTCCTAACAAAAATACAAATTCAACTCCTGCTAAAGGTACACGTTTATTGTTAGTTGTAATATTGTCTTCATCTACTTTTATTAATTCAATATTTCCATTTGCTTGCCATCCACCAATTAAATCTATTTCACTATCTGTATCGATACATTCTCTTGTTTCTTCTGTTTGGTCTGCACCTATTGTTAATAATCCCATTGATTGAGTTTGTCCATAACATCTTTTTGGATGTCCTGAACCTGTAGCTTTTGTATATACATCTATAGTTGTAGTTGTATTAGAACTTTCTTGTACATAATAATGTGCAACTATTTTAAAATGCAATTTACTTACATATATATATTTGCTAGGAATTTTTATCCAAAATTCATCACCAATATTATATGCATGGCCATCTCCAAATTCTAAAAATTGTCCATTTGATATTCCATATCCTAATTGTACATTGTTTAATTGCTCAACATAATTTTCTGACTCAGCATTTAAAATATAATTATGATAATTATCTGTACTTACTGCATTTACATTTACTGTAGGTGTATCATACCAAATTCCTTCTGGTCTATTTGTATTTGAATCATCTACACGAAATGGCCCTATTCCTATATTTCCATCATTTAATTTTGTAAATGTTACTCTTGTTCTGTCATATGCAGTTTTTGATATATCCATTATATATTTATTATCTTTATATTGAGTATTAATTCCAGCTATTGATGAAGATGATGATGCATTTTTAACTCCTGTTATTTCATGAAGTGCATTATCACAAAAATTTGCTCCTGGCATAGTACAGTTAAATAAATAACTTGTTTCTTTACCATCAGATGTAATTCCTACTGCATTTACCCCATAGTGGTTTGTATCTATACCTCTAATATATCTAATTTTAGTTGTACTACCATTTTCAGTAATATCAATTGTTTTTGTACTAGAATTATATTGTATTGTTGCACCAAAACTATTTGGTGTTTTTATAAAAATTACTAATCCCATAACAAATACAAATGTCATTATATTTAAAGCTTTACGATTTTTCTTTTTAATAATTAGTACAAAGCTTGCTATTAATATTAAAACAATTCCCATAAGTACACCTATCCATTTTCCTAATCCTGTTGAAATTCCTATTAATACCTCTGCTTTTGAAGTATCATTTGCAGAATTAATATCACTTTGTCCTTTTTCATTACTACTCATTGCAATTTTTGCATTATTTGTAACTAATCCCACATTGCTACTTGTTACTTTTTTAGTTAAAACTAAGTTAATTTCTTTACTTTGTCCTACTTCTAAAGTATCATTTGCAAGTGCTGTTGTAACTAGTCCTTCTGTGCTTGAATACCAATCTGTATTTAATTCTGAATGGAACTCAAGTCCTTCTGGTAAAGTATCTATAATTCTTCCAACTTTTCCTGCTAGTTCTCCATTATTTGTTGCAACAATTTTATATTCTATAATAACTGTTGCACCTTCAACTTGCTTTGAATTTATTTCAAATTTTGCAAATTGTTTGTCTTTATAATCATATGTTTTTGTTTCAGTTTTTGTTTGAACTGTTATTTTATTTACATATTTCTTAATTCCTATATCAAAATCTTTTATTTCTACAAGACCAATATCAATATTATTTTGATTTACTTGTGCATTTAATGTATCTGTAACTCCTGCAAGTCTTTCTTCTCCATCTAATAATACATTTTTTGATATTGCATCATTGTTTTTAGTTACAGGAACTCCAACTGCTTGATATTCTGCTAATTCATATTTTTCTGAATCATACAAAAATATAACAATATATTTTCCCTTTACTATATCTGTAAATGTATAAGTTCCATCACTTCCTGTTATACTCTCTATTGCTTTTCCGTCTTTTGATACAAGTTGTTTGCTTGTATAATCATATAATAATACTCTCATATTACTATAAATTTTTTCTTCACTATCTCTTTTTCCATCTTCATTTGAATCTATCCACGCAATTCCTGATATTGTTACTTTTTCTTCTTCTGGAGTTGGCGTTGGGTCAGGTGTTGGTGTTGGGTCTGGATCTGGACTTGGATCTGGTGTTGGGTCTGGATCTGGATTTGGATCTGGTGTTGGATCTGGGTCTGGCTCTGGACTTGGATCTGGACTTGGTGTTGGATCTGGTATTGGGTCTGGAGTTGGATCTGGTATTGGGTCTGGAGTTGGGTCTGGATCTGGGGCTGGGTCTGGATCTGGATCTGGGTCTGGGTCTGGGTCTGGATCTGGATCTGGATTTGGGTCTGGATTTGGATCTGGATTTGGATCTGGATCTGGGTCTGGATCTGGGTCTGGGGCTGGGGCTGGATCTGGATTTTCAAATCCTGAATCACCAGGCTCTATCGGTGTCCATGGATCTGTTGGTTGATCTGGTGTACCAGGAGTAACTGGTGTTTCTTCTGCTTTTTTAACTATATTAGTTAATGTTTGAGTTTTAGATTTTATATTATCTCCAGAAATCGTAATTTGATTTGATAGTTCTGTGTCTTCTGAAATATCTGATTTTACCTTACCATTTATTTTTAAAACTACTGTTTTACCTTCTGGTATTTTTAATTTTAATTCTGTTGAAATTCCACCATCATCATTTTTATTAAATCCAACACTTGATGTCTTTTCTTCATATGACTCTACTATATGAGGAATTTTTATTCCATTTCCTTTATCCTCATAAACAGTTTCTGTATTTATAATAAATTCATTATATTCTATAGTAGCATATTGAAATGCATCTGTAATGAAATCATTTACATTTACCTCTGTATATGTTGCGATTCCACCTCTTGTTT
Source organism: uncultured Clostridium sp. (assembly GCA_900555615.1). Taxonomy (GTDB): domain Bacteria; phylum Bacillota; class Clostridia; order TANB77; family CAG-508; genus CAG-269. The sequence continues at coordinate 30,965 of USMB01000008.1, forward strand.
TTCCTATATTTTTCAATTCTACAGTATAATTTATATCATCATATGGATTTAATTCTTTACCATCTTTATCTGATACAACTGTCATTTCTACTGCTTCTATGTTTCCAACACGACTTGTTTCATTAGAAACATATGTATTTATATTATCACCGTAAACAGTAGCTTTTCCTTTTAAAGTATATTCACAGCCGTCGTTTTCGTTTACATCAGATATTTCTCCATTTATCATAATGTATTTATAGCCCTTTAGTTCAGCATTTTCTTCATCTAAAGAATATGGTTCTAATGAATTAATTGTATATGTCCACATATTTCCTTGTATATTTCCTGTTGTATCTAATCCTTTAACTTCTGTTATATTAAATATTGGAGAAGCTTGAAATGCTAATTTTACATTTTTCAATTCTTTTCCAGACATATTTTCAACTTCTATTACATAGTTCCAATCTTTTCTGTCTGTTCCTACTACACATTTTAAATCAACACTTAATTCAGCTTGTTTTATAACATTACTTTTTTGTACATCTGGCAATGTTGAATTGTTTACACTTGCAGAATATACAATAGTTGAATTAACATCATTTGCATCATCATTTAAGTCTTTTACCTTTAAATCAAATTGTTTTTCATAACTTTCTCCTGGAGCTAATTTTATCTGTCCAAAATTAATTTGTTTTGTTTCTTCTTGCTCATAATAACCATATATTGCTCCATTTATACGATCCCAACTTTTATATGTTTCATTCCAAGTATATCCATCTTCTTTTAATTCTACATAAACCATTTCATCAGGAATTTTAGCAATCAAATTTACTATTTTTGTTGAATCACTGTTATTAGTGATTTTGGCTATATTTGTAACTATTTGACGTTCATATAAACTTCCATTATTAGAAATATCTGCTCCACCTACTTTTTGAGAAATATCAAGTTTTATTCCACTTTCCTCATATGTTGTAGTTTGTTCTTGCTCTACTGCCATTGGAACAGCTTCTGCAATTTGATTTATCAAAGAAACTTCTAATTCTTCACATTCCTTGTTATCTTGTTTATATACAGTATTATTAGTATTTTCATTTGTATATGTTAATTTTAATGTATCAGTTTTATTTACTGTCATTGATTTATTTAAATGTATAGTTACTGGAATAACCACATTTGTACCATTTACTAATGAACTTTGTTCATATGTTTTTTGTTCACCTTTTAATTTTAATTTTAAAACTTTATTTTCTCCATTATCTTCTACTTCACATTTTTCTATCTCAAATGTCTTATCATTGTACATTAATGAAGGTGTTCCTATAATTACTTCCTCAATGTCTTTTGGCATTTCTATTGATATTACAGGATTTTTAAACAAACTATATTTTGAATCATCCGCTTTTAAGTTTGCAATCATAACCACATCATTTTGAACATTATTTACAAATGTATTTTTATCTAAAGTTATTCCTATGTTTGACATAGCTTCTTTTATTTGAACAGTATTTAATTCTGTTGCACTATATACTTTTTTTAATTCTGTTTTTACTGTTTCATCTTCATTTGTAGAAGAAATTAAATTATAACCTTGAGCTACCATATATGTATTAATTTTGTTATAAGCTAAATCCTTCATATTAGAATTAATACATTTTGTATTTTCAAATTCTATAATTCCTTCTTTTTCAACATCAGTTAATCTAATAAATACATTTTGAGTATTATTATCATATTTAACTATTATTTTTCCATTCTCATCAACTTCTGTATCTTTGTTTATTGTTTGTAATACTTTTCCATCTTTATTTAATATTTCTATAGTTGCTTTTTCTCCTAATGTTTCAATCATTTTAGCTTTTTCTATAATTGTTTCTTTATATGTTACCATTGTTGTATCATTTAGTTCTTGTGTATCATTACTAAATTTATTTACCCATGTCATCATATATTTTTGAGCAATATCTTTATTACTTATTTCGATCTTTGCTGTCTCTTTATATAAAGTTTCATACTTATTTTCTTCATTTATACTATTTGCATATATATATCCATTATAAATATCATCTGTTTTGTACTCTGCTGATATAAGATTTCCTATTTTTTCTGTTACTTTAAGTTTACTCTCTGGTTTTGCTATAAGTCTTGTTGAATCAGTATCATTTAAAACAATTTCTACATTTGCTCTTGCTTTCAATTCTCTTTCTTCATTTGTTTCACTATAACATTCTTTCTTATAAATACAAATAATGTCATATTCATCTCTTGCACCAACTACTTTATCTTTATAATCACTATTTTCTGCTACTATAGTGATAATTCCTGTGCTTGAATGATACTCAGACTCAGCTATTTTTCCACCATTTGTTGCTTGTGTTGATTTAGTTATTACTTCTACTCTACTTGGTTTGTAATCACCTATCCATGGTAAATCTATATTAATACTTGTCTTTTTTATTGGAGTATATTCTGCGTTTTCATCAAAAGTAATTCCAGTCTTTAAACTATATTGCACTAATACACCTTTACTGCCTGTTGTATCTGAACTTGACTCAGTATTCATTGTATTAAAATTCTCATATTTAGTTAATTCTAATTCTCCAACCGCTTGAGTTTTTACTTTCTCTTTTTCCTTATCTGTTGAAGTTTGTATTGCTTCTACCGCTTCAGAAACAATAAGCATTAATGAACTATTTAACATTAGTGCTGTCAATATTAAAATACTGCATATTTTTGCCATTAAAATCTTACTTTTCATGAATCCTCTCTCCTTTTGCATTTTATAATTACATATATTTATTTATATAATAAAATTTTTTTAGCCTTAAGTCAATTAGCTTCTTTTAATGCAGTTTTGTAATATATCTTTTCCCTTTACGGATCTTCTTTTTTCTACAACTATTTCTTTTTTTTTACATTTTTATTTCTTTTTTTTAAAACTTTTGTAATATTTTACTATTTTATCTACGGATATAAGGAAAAATAGTGAGAAATTGTTTTATCCAATTTCTCACTATCACACTAATCCATTGTTTGTTTTATTTTTACTAACTCTTTTTTTATAGTATTATATGCTGCCTGTCCAATTGAAGTATTTTTTCCACTTTCATAATCTTTAATTGATTTTTCTATATCTAATATTCTATATCTTTGTACAGAGCCCGTTGTAGCCTTATACATATAAATTGGTATATAATTAATATTATCTATTGAAATCTTTCCTGTCTCACCATTTTTGGTTATTTGTAAATTCAAAATAATTGAATTTCTTGTATTTTCTTTTACCTGTCCTGACATAAAGTTTCCTAAAGAATATATTACAAAGCCATCTTTAGTTGTCCCATCATCTAATGTTATTGTTTTCTTTTCCATTGGCTGTAATACATGTGGATGACTTCCTAATATTATATCAACTCCATTTTTAAATAATAATTCTGCCAACCTTTCTTGTTCTTTGTTCTGTTTTGTTTGATATTCTATTCCCCAATGCATACTTGCACAAATTATATCAGGATTTTCTTTTTTAGCTAAATTAATTTGATTTACTATTAAATCATCATCAATTAAATTTACACTGTAACTTTTATCTGATGCTATATTAATTCCATTTGTTCCGTATGTAAATGATAAAAATGCTATTTTTATTCCATTAACTTCTTTTACTAATACTGTTTCTTGCTCTTGTACTGACCTACTTGTTCCTGTATGCAAAATTCCTGCTTGATCTAAATAATCTAATGTACTTACAATACCTTTATATCCCTTGTCCATGCAATGATTATTTGCAGTTGACACAACATCTATTCCTAAATCTTTCAAATTTTCAGCTAACTCTTCTGGCGTATTAAATGTAGGATAACTACTATATCCCCTGGCTTTTCCTGCAAATGTCGTTTCTAGATTTCCTATTGCCAAGTCTGCTGAACTTATATAATCTTTTATATCATTAAATACATAAGAAAAATCATATGTTCCTGTGATTGCTACATATGCATCATTATATTGAGTATTATGACACATAATATCCCCTATAATTGTCATCTTCATTTGTGAATCTTCTTTTGGCTCTTCTTCTACTTTTTCTTCTGGTTTATTTTCTTCATTAGGTAGTTGACTCACATTTTGTTCTGCCTGCTGAATATTATTATTTTGATATTTATTTTTAAAATGCTCATACCCAAATAATATTAAAATTGTAGCTATTGCAATTATAATGAATATTTTAAATATTTTATTTTCTTTTTTCTTCTTCATTTAAATATCCTCCTTGGATATAAAATATCATATTCCGACTTTTTTTGCAATAAAACCAAAAATAAAACTCCAACTCTTTAAAGTTGGAGTTTATATTTTATCTTAATCTAAATACTTTTTTGGTAAAATATATAATTTCTGCTACCATAAATAATCCAATCAATCCTGCTATTAAATATGTTGTAAAATAAGTTGTTGTACCTGTTGGAGGTGTAATTACAATTCTTACTCTATCATCATCTTGTTGATGTTCACTACTTAATGTTGGTATATAATTACCTGGTTGATATTCTTTTGATACTTGTGCACTATTATTATCAACTTCTTTTATAGTTCTAGCTATTTTACCATTTATTTGTAATATTTCAACATGATTTTCATATAAATGATTTTCTTCTTGATTTGCTAATTGTCTACTTGCATATATTGTACTTGTTTTTGTTCCACCATTTGGTTCTAGATCTTTAAATGTCTCTGTTGTAAATACTTGTAGTCCGTTTGTTTTTAATGTTTCATATGTTTTATCTGTATCTTCAGTATTTGTTGAATCTTTTGCTGAAATAAGTCCTTCATCTTTTAATGAATCTGCATTATATACTGTCCATTCTTTATTGTCTATGTTTTCCATATTTGGAGAATCATCTCCTACATTGCATACCATTTTTGAACTCATATAATCAGCTACTTTTTCTACAGATTGTTTTATTACATCTAATCCTGAATTATCTCCATAGAAGTAATATCCTGTTCCTTGTTCATAATCATAATCTATTTCACTATAATTTGTTGCTGTTATTGCATACCAAACCTCTAATGTTGCACCTTGAATTAATTCTTGATCAATTTCAATTGATAACAATCTATCTGTTGGTGAATATTGAGCTACTTCTCTTCCATTAGCATCTGTCTTTTGGGTTAATCCAGGAGCTTTAACATAGTTTAGTTTTTCTGTTCTTGGGTCTCCATCGATTAATATTTGTCCATTTGCTAATGTAACTTTTATTCTTGATATGTTTTTATTTATTACAATATTTTCTCTTGGTCTTTCAATTATACCAAAATCAAATACTGACCAATCATGTGCAAAATCTCCACCATTTTCACTAACATTTGCTTGTTGTTCTTGTGTATATTCAACTTGAACTTTAAATGGTTTACTATACGCTGACATATTTACACTATCATTATAGTTACTATATTTTAATGATGGTATTGCCAATCTTTGATTAACATCATCTACAGCTATTGAAGCATCTGTATTTTCATCCATGTATAAGTGCCATTTATCTGAATTATTTCCTTGCATTACTTCTTTTACATTTGATTCTGTAATAATTGTAGATTTATAGTTTCTTGCATTTATAACAGTGTTTCCACCATCTATTGTTGTTTTTAATCCATCTGCATTACCATAAGTATATTTTACAATATAGTTATCTACTACAATACCACTTTCCTCAGCACTTCCGAAAGAATAATTACCTTCAGCATCTGAATATGTTACTGCTAATTTTCTATCAGCTGTTCCTTGAGCTGTCTTATAATACAAGTAAGCTGGTGTTCCATCTGCATTTAGTAGTTCTACTTTTACACCTTCTACACCTTTTTCGTTTCCGTCTTTTATACCATTTCCTAGTCTTTCACTTGCATCAGCTGACTCTTTAGTTTGTTGATCTTCATAAACAATACCTGTCATTGTTTTATAATTTGGATCTTTCATTAATAAGAATGATGGTGCTTTATCTGTATCATCTTCGTATGTATCTTTATTTCCTGGTATTGCTGTTCCTGGTGTTGAATCTTTGTCTAATCCAGCATATTGTTGTCCAACTTTACCTTTTGTTAAAGCTGTTTCTCTTTCTGCACAAATTGTATTTTCCCCATATTGTGTTGTGAATGAGAATATTTCTGAAACATTGTTTAATGTTGCATCATTATTCAATAATCCTTTTATTGCTGATTGACTTATTTCAAATTCTATTCTTATAATATCTGATTTTGTTCCTGGTTGTAAATTAATTGGTGTATTATAATATGCTATCTTATATCCATTATTATTTCCACCTGCTTCTGTCCATCCTGTTGCTGTTACAGATCTATCACCTGTATAAATTGTATAATTACTATCAAAGTAATTTACAATTTTATTTATTGTCATTGGCAATGTATCTGACTGATTTTTTACAATAATATTGTATGTTACATATACTTTTAATTCATCACTCTTGTTATAATTTACATATGCAATATCTGCTGGATTTACAGGTCTACTATATTTTTGTTCTATATATTTGTTTTCAAATTTTACTTTGTAATCAAATAATTCTTCATTGTTTTGTATTCCTCTATTTCCATAAATATATGTATATTCTTGATTTTTCATTATTACTCTTACTTTTTCAATATCTGATGTTAAAGCTGCATCTGGTTGTTCTCTTCTTACTAATCCAAGGTTCATATTTTGAATATTCCATTCATATATTTTCTCTTCACCTTTTTTACAATCTCTTGTTGTTGGTCCATCAATTTCATCTGCTGAATAATAATGTACTCCATCATATGAATTAAATTCATTTCCTTTTGGAGCTTTTATTGAATAGCTTCCTAAATTAAAATATGTTGTATCTCCACTAAAGTCTGCTGTAGTTGAATCACCAAAACAGTAAATTTTTACATATAATACGGCATCTTCATATTCTGTATATTTTTCTGTTACAGGTTCTCCTGTTTCTGAATTTATTATAGGTTTTCCTGTTGAATCTGTCAAAATTCTAGTTTTTTCAATAGGTTTAGCATTAACTTTTCTGTCAATTTCTTTTGTGGCTATTAAGTGTGTGTGTGGTGCAGCTGTACAATGTTCTGTACAGAATGTCCTTTTATTTGTCCAAGAATTTGTTTCAGCTATATTTAATAATCTTCTAACTATATTTCCTGTTGAAGCAGAAACTGCAAATTCTGAAGAATAGTTTGCATCTGTAATTGTTGTTTTTGGTAATCCTGTAACAAAAGCATTATCACCATCATAAATTGAACTATTTTCAACTCTATCAAACTTATTATCTAATGAAATTCTATCTTCTTCATTTTCTTTACCTTTTGAAGAAACTGTATCAGAAAGATTTCCCTTATATGCAACTGTTGTATATTTATATCCATTATATTCAAATTCTATATGTGAATTATTAATTCTATCATATTTTTCTTTATCTTTTATTGAATATGGATGGTTATATAATTCCAAGGTTGTTTGTAATTTATATGAACCATCATCTCCTGTTTCTGTAGAAGCAATTTCATTTCCATCAGCATCTTTCCAATGTACTTTTATTCCTTGTAATCTTTGTTCTCCTTCATCGTATTTGCTATTTACTTCATTCCTCTTATTGTTTGCCATATCTTCCCAAACATATCCACTAATATTAACATATCCTGTTACTGTTGTTGGTTGAGATGGTGGATTATCTGGTGTTGGTGGATTTGGTGTATCTGGTGTGTCCGGTGCATCAACTGCAATCAACTCTTGAACATTGCTAGCTAATGCATCTCCCACTGGTGCTAACAAATAAATTGTAGCTTCATAATCTTTTTCTGCAGCAGCTGCTTGAGCTTCTTGCACATATATTGAACCATTAACTTGGTCATTTGCCGAATCTCCGCTAAATCCATAACTACCACCAACTAATGCAACCCATGAATTCCAATATGTATATAATGCTTTTTGTGCTTCATTATAATTGTTGTATTTTCCATAACCTCTAGTTAGAGGTCCTCCTAATATTGCAGCCATTGTAGCATTCGCATCATTATCTATTGAAATAGTTTGTCCACTTGCTGTAGTACCTTCTGCATGTTTACCTGTAATTTTTACATATGCTCTTACTTTAAAATCGAATTTATAATTCATTCCGTTTATTCCACCAAAGCTTTTACCATATGCAACACAGTATAAATCATTTGCAGCAGACATATCATTTTCAGAAATTTTTAAATTATCTCCTATACTTAAAGTTCTTGCATTTACTTGTGTTGGTATAAATACTACAAGAGCTATTATCATAAGTATCATTGTTAACATGTATTTCTTTATATTACTCATTAGGATTACCTCCTTCCCTTTTTATAATTAATAATATTTGTATTTTTAATTTTTATTATCTTATTTTTTATCATTAATCTTATTGCTAAAATAATTAATGCTGTATTTATCATTACTAATATTATATATGTTGCTATTGTTCCACCTGTTGATACTGCTATAATAACATCTGCTGCTCCCATATCATTTTCAGAAGCTACATTGTTATTTGGAGTTGAGTTTACGTCTGCAATACCATATTCATTATATGCATCATAAATTTCAGCTCTGTTGTTTACAACACCTGTATTTTCATTTGTCATAGTTTTTGTTAAAACTAATTTTACTTCTTTGCTTTCTCCTGGATTAATAGCTTCATTTGCTAATTTTTTAGTATATAAGTTTCCACCAGATATATACCAATCTGGGTTTAACTCAGAACTAAATGTTAATCCATTTGATAAATAATCAACTATATTCTTAGCAAATCCTACAACTTCGCCATTATTTTTAACTCTAATTGTATATTCAAGAACAACTACGGCTCCATTCATTTCTTTTGATTTTATTTCTGGCTTAGCTAATGTTGCATCATTATACTCATAAGTTTTTGTTCCACTATTACTTTGAATTGATATTTTTGAAATATATTTGTCTAATTGTAAATCAAATATTAATTTTTCTTTTAATCCTATATTAATATTTGCAATACTATCTTCCAAATTTATTGTATCTGTTACTGCATATAATTTATCTTGTCCATTTATAGATATTGTTTTTGATACAACTTTAGAGTTTCTACTATCATCAATACCATCTTTCTTGTAATATGTTGGTTCATATTCATTTGTATCATATCCAAATAATATAATATACTTACCATTTGGTATTTTTGTAAATGTATATTCTCCTTTATCATTAGTTTTGGTTTCAACAACCATTCCATTACTATCTTTTAAATAGTCATTTGTATCTACATTATAAATTCTTACTGTAATTCCTTCTAATGAACTTTCATCAATATCTTTGGCTCCATTCATATTTTTGTCTAACCATGCCTTACCATTGATTACATTCTTAATATTTTCAGCAGTTACTTTTAATATATGTGTTACTTCTTCAGATGTTGCTTTAGTCATTTGATATACTTTTGCTTCTGCTTTATTTGTTATTGTTTTTGCATCAATATCTTCTGTTATATTTTTTACTGTTGTAATAATTGTCATTGTAGCTTTATTTCCAGCATCTACATCTACTTTATATGAAAGTTTATTTGAAATTTTTGAAATATATGTATCTGTTTTTGCAATTTCTGATGTTTGCATTACAATTTCATTATTTACATATACTGTTTGTATCTCTAAGTTTTCTGGTATATTATCTACAACTTCAATATTTTCTTTAATGTTTCCTGTATTTTCTACAACTATATTATATTCTACAGTATCTCCCTCTCTTATATAAGCTTTATTTTGAGGGCTTGTTAGAGATATTTTTGCATCAATTTTTTGTAATGTATCTACACATTTATTTGATCTATAGCTATTTCCATTAGAATCTGTTACAACAGCCATAGCCGTAACTTCTTCTGTATTTTCAATTGTATTTCCTTCTATTTTTAATATTGCACTTTCTTTTGATGCTATTTTACTTATGCTAATTTTTTCTGGGATTGAATCTCCAGTTAAGTACAAATCGTTTTCGTCTGATATATGTGTAATTTTAAAGTTTGTACTTATTAATTGCATTTGTAAGTTTGATACTTCTTTATCTGTTATATTTTCTACTACAACTAAGTATTCCATTGTACCACCAGAAACTGTAGCATTATTCTCTTCTACTAATTTCTTTATTGTTACTCTCAAATTTGAAGCAACTATTTTGTTTGTTAATTCTTCACTTTGAACACTTGTACCATCTACTGTTGCAATTGTTTTATTTGTTATTGTTTTATCAGAAGTTATATCTGATTTTGATCTAACCTCATATGTTTGAGTATACGTATCACCTGCTGCAAGTACATCAATTGTTGTTGATACTTCTTTTATATCTGTTCTTTCATTATAATATGTTTTTCCTGAATGTTGATAATTTTCTACTGGTTCTACAAAAACAGTTCCTTCTGGTACAATTGATTTTAATTGAATATTTTTAATTTCTTGTGCACCATTATTTTTTACTGTCATTGTATATTTAATAACTTCTCCTGCTTTTATTGAATCTCCATTGTTTAATTTATCATTTCCAACTTGAGCTGATATTCCTGTTTCAATTTTTATTTCAGTTGGTGTTGCAAATCCAATTTTTACAGAATCGATTTCAGCATTTAATTCACTATCTGTATCATAAACTACTTTATATTCTGCATATCCTATTGCATCTTTTACCAATGTATCTGGTAATTTTATACTATATGATGCTGTATAATTACTTTGTGCATTTAATGTATCTACAATAATTAAGAATGATTTTGCATTAGCTAATTCCGTAGCTGTCCATCCATTTGAAGCTTTATCTAAATTAGCTGTTGCTTTTGCATTTTCACTATAATAAACTTTGCTATTTGTTGTTATGCCTTGCAATGTTGTTTTTAATTCTGCTGTTGGTAATTTTCCTAATATTTTAACATTTTTAGCATTTACACCTGTATTATTTATTAAAGAAATATCAAATTTTATTTCTTTTCCAGCATCTTCATTTTTTATTTGTACTAATTGTGAATCTTCACTAATTCCTTTAATTCCTGTAATATTATATGTTGTAGAATCATGTCTTACCACTAATCCACCTGGTGAAGATATTTCAACTTCTTTTTCTACAATTCCTACATCTATTGTACCACCATAATATTCTGTTGCGTTTTCATTTGTATATGTCATAACAAATTTATCTTTTTTGCTTGGTGCTAATTCTGATAATTTAATATCTAAATTTAATTGTAAATATGCTTGAGTTGCAGCTGTTTCTGGATAACTTACTTGTTCTCCATTTAATTTAATTGTAATAATTTTATTTGTTTTGTCATAACTTGTATTTACATCAAATTCTTCTGCATATAATGTACTTGTCTTTCCATTTATCTTAACATCTTCTACAGATGATGGTAATTGAATTCTGATAACTGGATTTTTAAATAAATCATATTTTACATCTGATGTAATTAATTTTACACCAATAATTACATTTGTATTTGTAGTCATTGTTGATAATGCATCTTTATTTACAGTAAATTCTGCTCTTGAAACTGTTCCATTAATTTTTAGAGTAGATTCACTTGAGTTTTCAACGATTGTTTGAGCTGTTGTATTTGTAGCTTTTACTGTATTTTTTGTTTTTAACTCTTTAATTGCTTCTAATTGTGCACTTGTAAATGAGGTTTCCATTATTGCTTTTGTATGTTTAAACTCTATTACTCCTGCTTTTTGTGGTTTGCTTGTTGTTATTGTTAAACCACTTCTTATAACATTATATTCAACAACTATATTTCCATCTTTATCTGTTTCTGAATCTTTATTAATTACTTTTGAAATTTCACCATTTTTTAATGTAATACTTCCATCTTGTCCAAAAATTTCTAACATTTTTGCTTTATTAATTTCTGTTTTTACATATTTTGTGTTAACAGCTATTTCTCCACTTGTAGTTACTAATGTATCTGGACCTTCTGTTATTTCTATTTTTTCTGGGATTTTTGAATTTGTTATTCTTAATCCTGTTACAGAATTATATTCAGTTTCATTATTAGAATTTAATTGACCTTTAAATAATTCTGCTGATGTCATGTTTGATGAAGTAGTTATCAATCCATTTGGTTCTTGATTTTCAATCCCTTTCATATATTTTGCAGTATATTTTGTTCCAGAATTATGTATTGTAATTTCTGAATTTGTTGTAATTTCTACTTTATTAGCATCTACATCTGATGCATATATAAATGTTACTACTAATTCATCATATGAATTTTTAGTCCATTTTATTGTGCTATCTGTATTTTTTAATGTAATTGTTACATTACCATCTTTGTTTTCCCAATCTTTATCTGTAAATTCTGTTCCACCATTTGTTGCCATTGTTCCTAAAGATAATACTTCAATTGATTCTGGCAATTTTTCACTCAATTTTGGTGCAACAACATTTATTGTTGTTTGTTTTATTGGATATTGGTTATCTGTTAGTCTTGATTTTATTGCTAATTGAACAACTCTTTTATCTTTCCCATCAATTGAAAATATCTTATTTGTAATAATTTCTGTTTTTAATTCTGCTGAAGCACTAGAATCTGCTTGTAAATTTAAATTAACAGCTTTTACTGAATCTATACTTAATCCTTTATAAGATGTTTCCATATATTTACCTGTTAATTTTAAATCAGATGCTTTCATTAGCATATCTGCATCCATAGAATCTGCAATAACTGGTTCTACATCTAATTCTATTACTGCTGAATCTCCAGCATTAATTTGTCTTAATTTTACCTTATTTCCTTGTATGCTTTCTACCCAATTAGATATAATATTATTTTTCAAATTAAAATTGCTATTTTGTAATTCTAATTCTCCATTAAAATATCCATCATTTTTTACTACAATTTCAGCATACAATTTTAAATTTTCTGCTTTAATACTTGTTGACAATTTTTCTGTTTTGTTACCATTAGAATCTTTAAAATATGCAGAAAATTCAATGTTCTTATTATTAGTTGCATTATTATTTTCTACTGCATAACTAACTAAATTTGATCCTAGCACAAAAAAGTCTGTTGAAATTATCATTAGTATCATTAAAATTACTAATATCTTTTTTAGCGCTCTTTTCTCCATTTTTTTCTCCTCCATCTTTTATATTTTATTCTCCTGTTCCAACATGCACTATTCTTTGCATTGCATTATAAGTATCTTTAGATAATAATGTTGTTGAAATTACTTGACCATTTAATTTTGTTACTTTATATGCTTCTACTTTTCTTCCTGTACTTCCTGCTTGAACTACTTTTTGTTGACCAACTGGCAAACTTGGATCTTGCACATATTGTGTTGTAGGATTGATTGTTGCAATCTTTTTTGTCTCAATTGAAATATCATATTCTACTTCTTCTTTTACACCCCAAACCTGAATTGTAGCAACTCCACCTTCAACAGTGGCTGTAAGTCGTATTGGATATTTTCGTGTATTTACAAACTTAAAGTCTTGTGACCCCCATACAACTGTTGCATCTTTTCCTGCTGGTAAATATGATGTAACAAATTGATGATTTCTTCTTGTTGTTACTTTTAAGTTTGCAAAAACTACTGCATCATATAATGTAGATGATATTTGGCAAATTCCTCCGCCTAAACCATCAACTACTTTTCCATTTGAAAATGTTGCTGCTGACTTATATCCCGCAGCTATTGTTCTTTCTCCAACAACCTTATTATATGAAAACTCTTCATTTGGAAGTAATACTGTTCCATTTATCTTATTTGAAGCTAATATTAAATTTGTTGTTCTATTTGTATTACTTGCTTGATAATTTGTTTTACATTCTCCTAGTAAATCTGGAAAAGCTTCTGTTCCTATATCTTTTGTTGTTTTCGTTGGTTGTGTAATAATCAAGTCTATTTGATATTCTTCTTTTGGTTCTTGTATCATAGATTTTGCAGCATTTACGTCAAAATCTATTCCTTTTTCTTCTGGATATATTGTAAATGGATCATTTGTATAATATGCATCTTTTACCTGTTTGTATACTTCATCATGAATTTTATCAATGTCTATTTCTTCTGGTTTAGCATCTAGCACAGGTATATTTATTTTCTGTTCATCTTCTGTATTTGTGTCAATTACTCCATATATGTCTTTAATTAACTGTTTTTCATCAACCTTTTTTCCTTCTTTTCCTGAAGTTATTATTAATTTGTCATCTTCTATATAATAGCTTGACTGAACAATTGCACCTTCTATACTATTGTCAATATTTTGAGATATTTGGTCTAACATATCTTGGTCTATTGATGCTTCTAACTTCACATCTGCCCCATTTATCATTGTATTTATAATTGTAAAATTATCTGCAAATAAATTTCCACTTCTTCCTATATCGTAAGCATCTTGAATTGCATTATCTATTTGATATTCAACTTCCAATGCCTCATATGTAATTGATGTCTCAAATTCACCATACTCTAAATATATTTGTTTATCAGCCTTGCTTGTATATACTTTTTCTAATTTATCTTTTGCCTCTTCTATTGTGAGGTTTGATACATCTATAGGACCAATTGCTACTCCTTTTACAATTTTTGTACTATTAGAATTTATAATCGCAAAAATCGTAGAAGATATACCAAGAAGTACAATTACAATTGATACTATAAAAATAATAATACCAACTTTACTCTTTTTATCTGTTTGTTGAATATTTTCTTCTTCACCTTTTCCAGTATCTGTATCTTCTTTAATTTCTATATCTTCCTCTATAGTTGAATTTTTTTCTTTATTTTCTTCTTTAACCTCTTCTTTATCTAACAGCGCTACACCACTATTTTTTGGTTCATTTGGATTGTTTTTTTCTTCTACCATATTTTTTCTCCTATCTCTATAAATGAATATATTATCTCTTAATATCTCCATTTATCTTAATT
>USMB01000009.1 GCA_900555615.1 uncultured Clostridium sp.
CGGTACATTTTTTATCTTACCACGCTTGTCGAAAATTGTCAACACTTTTTTTGAAATTTCTTTAATATTTTTTCTTTTATTTTTATATAGCAAAAGATTGGTTGCAAAATTAACCAATCTTTCTTATTTTTATTTATTTTTGTCTTCATTCTTAGTAGGCTTATTCCAAGAAATATAGTCACATGATTTAGGATTATTTTCACATATATAATATTTCTTTTTATTTTTTGCTCTTCTAACTTGTACTGTTCCACCACATTTTGGACAAGGAACATCTACAGTTTCTACTATAGCTTTAGTGTTTTTACATTCAGGGTATCCTGGGCATGCTAAAAACTTTCCGAATTTACCATATTTATATACCATCATTCTTCCACATTTTTCGCATTTTACATCAGATACCTCTTCTACCATTTCAACATGTTCTAATTCTTTTTCTACTTTTTCAAGATTTTCTTCAAATGGTCTATAAAAATCTGAAATCATTTTTCTCCAATTTTCTTTTCCTTCTGCTATATTATCAAATTGATTTTCTATATTAGCAGTAAACTCTACATTTACAACATCTGAAAAATTTTCTACTAAAAGTTTATTTACAACTTTACCAAGTTCTGTTGGCATTAATTGTTTTTGTACTTTTTCTATATATCTTCTTTCTAATATTGTAGTTATTGTTGGAGAATATGTACTTGGTCTTCCTATGCCTTTTTCTTCTAATGCCTTTACTAGACTTGCTTCTGTATATCTTGCAGGTGGTTCTGTAAAACTTTGCTTTGGTTCTATTTTTTGTTTTTTAACTTCTTGCTTTACTTCTAATTCAGGAATAATTCCTACTTCTTCCTCTTGTTTTTCATCAGTTCCTTCTACATATAATGTCATAAATCCTTTGAATTTTAAGTTTTGGCCATTAGCTTTAAACGTATAATTATTAGCATCAATAGTCACTGACATAGTATCATATACTGCAGCTGTCATTTGACTTGCCATAAATCTATTATAAATTAGTTTGTATAATTTATATTGATCATTTGTTAATGATTCTTTTATTTTTTCTGGTTCTAGATCTGCATAAGTTGGTCTTATACCTTCATGTGCGTCTTGAGCCTCTTTATTTGTTTTATAATATCTATTTTCATAATAGTTTTCGCCATATTCTTCTACTATATGTTTCTTAGCAGCCGCTCTAGCTTCTTCTGATATTCTAGTAGAGTCTGTTCTCATGTAAGTGATTAATCCTACTGTTCCTTTTTCAGGGATTTTTACACCTTCATATAATCCTTGTGCAACAGACATAGTTTTCTTTAATGTAAATCCTAATTTTCTAGATGCTTCTTGTTGCATTGTACTTGTTGTAAATGGTGGTGCAGGATTTCTTTTCTTTTCACCTTTTTTTACATCTTCTACTATATATTTAGCATTTTCTATGCCTGAAAGGATTTTGTCTACCTGTTCTTTATTGTGAACTTCTTGTTTCTTTCCATCTTTTCCATAGAACTTTGCTTCAAATGTCTTTTTAGATTTTTCATCTAATAATTTTACATATATATTCCAGTATTCTTCTGGGATAAACTTTTCTATCTCTTCTTCTCTATCTACTATTAATTTTACAGCTACAGATTGAACTCTTCCTGCTGATAATCCTCTTCTTACTTTTTTCCATAACACTGGACTTATTTTATATCCCACAATTCTATCAAGAACTCTTCTTGCTTGTTGGGCATCAACTAAATTAATGTCAATGTCTCTTGGTTCTTTAATTGCTTTTTGTACAGCTGTTTTAGTTATTTCATTAAATGTTACTCTTGTAATTTTTGAATCATCTACATCTAATATCTTTGATAAATGCCATGCTATTGCTTCTCCCTCACGATCAGGGTCAGTTGCAAGATATACTTTTTTTGATGATTTGGCATCTTTTTTTAATTCTTTTATTAAGTCTCCTTTTCCTCTGATATTAATGTATTCTGGTTCAAAGTTATGTTCTACATCTATTCCTAGTTTTGATTTTGGTAAATCTCTAATATGTCCCATTGATGCTATTACCTTTGTATTTCCTCCTAGGAATTTTTTTATTGTATTTGCTTTTGCTGGTGATTCTACTATTATTAATTTATCTGTCATTTTTTCTCCCTTCTCTGCTTGTCTTCTTATGTATTGTAGCTTAATTTTTTTCTTTTTGCAATAGCTTGTCTACTTTTTATTTCTAAAACTACATCTTCAAGACCAATTGGTGTAACTTCATTTTCTTTTATAACATTCAATATTTTATCAATTTCTCCATCGTCATTTGTTATGTGTTCTACTTTATTTTGCTCTATTCCGATTTTCTCTTTATATTCTGTTTTTATTATTTGTATACCATATATTAATTTATTTTGCTTTATTTTTTCTTCTTCGTTAGTTATTTTATAATATTCTACTTTTATTGGATAATTTATTCCCGCTTCTTCTAATTCGTTTCGGTTTAAAAAAATGCTTCCAAAAAAGTTTTTCAAGTTATCTCCCCCTTTCATTTTGATTAATATTTAAACTATATTACTTTATTTTGTAAAATTCAAGTCATTTCGGTCGCTTTTTAGAAAGTTTTTATTTTTTTATCGACATGTTTTTACATTATTGTCATTAACATAATGTTATAATTATATTAATGGAAGAGTCCGGACATCTTTTCCTTCATATATATTAGAAATAATTTTTTTATCTAATTTCTAATATTAAAAACAGCATATCTTTTTTCGATATGCTGTTTTATATTATTTTTTACTTACTTTTTGTCTTACATATTCATACATTACAATTCCTGCTGCAACAGATGCATTTAAACTTTCCGCTTTTCCTAACATGGGTATTTTGACTTTTTCGTCTGCCATTTCTTGAATCTCTTTTGAAACACCATTTGCTTCATTGCCTATTACTATGATTTTTTTATTAAAATCTATATCATAAATACTGTTTTCTGTTTGCAATGATGTCACCACTAATTTATAATGATGTTTTCGGATTTCTCTGATTGTTTGAGCTAAATTTTCTGATTCTATTATTTTTAATCTGAAAATTGCTCCCATTGTTGAACGTACTACTTTAGGATTAAATGCATCTGCTGTACCTTTTGAAACTATAATTTGATTTAATCCTATACTATCAACTGTTCTTAAAATCGTTCCTAGGTTTCCAGGATCTTGGACATCATCTAGCATAACTATAATGTCTTGTGAAAAGTCAATTGTTTCTTTCTCACTATTTTTTTCTATAATTGCCATTATTCCTTGTGGATTTGTAACTTGAGTGATTGATGAGAAAATTTTGTCTGTTACATAAATACACTCATATCTTGCTATTTCTAACATTATATTTGTTGGTATTTCATATGTTCTTGTAGTATCTTCACATATTATTATCTTTTTTATTGGTGCATTTTCTTTAACCGCTTCTTCTACAAGCTTAACACCTTCTACTATATATTCATTATTTTCATCTCTATATTTCTTATCTTTTAATTTTTTTATGTGTTTTACTATTTCATTATCTTTACTTGAAATAATTTTCATTCTATCCTCCTACATCAATCAAAAACTCTTTTACTTCTTTTAACATTTTTATTTCTAATAAATTATTTAATGCTAATGTGATTTGTGGTTTTATTCCTTGTGTAAATTTTATTCTGTTTTTATATTTTTTTACTAATTCATTTATATCTATACTTAGTTCTCCTGGTTCAAACATGAATAACACAAAACTACGCCTTCCTTGTACTTTGCTGATATTAAGTTTTTTACACAATATTTTTATTCTTGCAATTTCTATTAAGTTTTCTATTTCTTTTGGTATGTTACCAAATCTGTCTATCATTTCATCTATTACATTTTGAATATCTTCTTCATTTTTACATAAAGCTATATCTTGATAGATTTCTATTTTTTGACTTGAATCTGATATGTATGTATCTGGAATATAGCATGTTGCATCTAAATCTATTTGTACATCTATTTCTTGTTCAACTTTTTCTCCTTGGATTTCTCTTACAACTTCATCTAATAAGTTACAATATGTGTCATATCCAACTTGTTCTAGATGTCCATGTTGTATTTCTCCAAGCAAGCTTCCTGCTCCTCTTATTTCTAAGTCTCGCATTGCAATTTTGAATCCTGAACCAAATTCAGTAAATTCTTTTATTGCTTTCAATCTTTTATCTGCAATTTCTGATAATAGTTTGTCTCTTTTATATGTTATATATGCATATCCTTGTCTATCTGACCTACCAACTCTTCCTCTAATTTGATATAATTGTGCTAATCCCATTCTATCTGCATTTTCTACTATTATTGTATTGGCATTAGGTATATCAATTCCTGATTCAAGAATTGTTGTACATACTAAGATATCTGTGTTTCCTTCAATGAATTCTTCCATTATATTTTCAATTTCATTTCCTGTCATTTGTCCATGTGCATATGCCACTCTTGCTTCTGGAACTAATCTTGATATTTCATCTGCCTTTTGCATGATTCTTTCAACATTATTAAATAGATAAAATACTTGACCTTTTCTTTCTAGCTCTCTTGTAATTGCTTCTCTTACAACTTCACTATCATATTCCAATACATAAGTTTGAACTGGCTTTCTATTATATGGAGGTTCATAAATTACAGACATATCTCTTACTCCAACTATTGACATATGCAATGTTCTTGGAATTGGAGTTGCCGTCATTGTTAATACATCTACATTTGTTTTGTATTGCTTTATTTTTTCTTTTGCTTTTACTCCAAAACGATGTTCCTCATCTATAATTAATAATCCTAAGTCTTTGAATTCTACATCTTCACTTAATATTCTGTGTGTTCCAACTATAATATCTACTTCTCCTAATTTTATCTTTTTTACAATTTCATCTTGTTGTTTTTTTGTTTTAAATCTATTAAGCACTTCAACTCGTACTGCAAAATTTGCCATTCTTTCTTTAAATTCTTTATATTGCTGTTCTGCAAGTACTGTAGTTGGTGCTAAATATGCAACTTGTTTTCCATCCATTACAGCTTTAAATGCAGCTCTTATTGCTACTTCTGTTTTTCCATATCCAACATCTCCACATAATAGTCTATCCATTGGCTTATCTGATTCCATATCTTTTTTTACTTCATCTATACAGCGTAATTGATCATCTGTTTCTTGATAAGGAAAACTGTCTTCAAACTGCACTTGCCAAGGTGTGTCTTTTGAAAATGCATATCCTTTTGCTTTTTCTCTTTTTGCATATAATTCTATTAATTCTTGTGCTACTTCTCTTAAATTTTTCTTTACTTTTGCTTTTGTCTTTAACCACTCTTTTGTTCCTAGCTTATTTACTTTAAGTCCGCCTTCATCTCCGCCTATATATTTTCTAACACTGTCTAATTGATTTGTAGGAACATACAAAACATCATCACCATAATATTTTATTTTTATATAGTCTTTTGTTGTTCCATCTGCAGTTATAGTATTTACACCTATAAAAATTCCTATTCCATAATTTTTATGTACTACATAGTCTCCTACTTTTAAGTCTGCAAATACAACTTTTTCTCCTTCTTTAAATGCTGATGATTTGTAGCTTTTTTTCTTTTCACCTTCTATTAATTCTTGAGAGGTTATTACTAATTGATTGATATCATAGCATTCATATCCTGCAGATAATTTTCCAATACTAACAGTTACTAAACTTTCATTATTTTTTACAATAATTGTTTTATCTAATTTTTCTTCATATTTATTTATAATTTCATTCTCATCAAGTAATGAACATATTTTTTTGGCTTTTTCTTTGTTTTCTGCTAATATGTATATTCTTTTTTTGGCTTCTTGAGCTTTTAATAATTCTTTTATTAATATTTCTATTTCACTTTTATAAAAGTTCTTTTCTTTGTATACCCAATTATATTTTTCCGCTTCTATTTTTACTTCATCGTCAAATTTATTTATATAAATATTTTGCCTATTTTCTAAGTTTTCTTCAAATTGTGCATTATTTTCTATATTTTTTAATGCTTCTGGTACCATCTTTTCTTTTTCCATTAATAATTGTATTACATTTTGGCTATCTTTATTTACATTTTCTATACGATGAGTTATTTTTGCAATTTCATCTAATACAATAATATATTTTTCGGATAAATAATCTAATATAGTACTTTGTTTTTCATAAAATGAATTTAGGTATCTGTCAATTTTGCTAATATAATTTTCATTTTTTATAGTTTCTATATCTTGATTTATTTGTTCTTGAAGTTCCTCTGGATAAATTGTTTCCTTTATCTTCTCTACAATTTTTTCTACATTTTTTTCTAATAAATATTCATGTGCTGGATATATTGTTGCTTTTTCAATATTCTCTGTTGACCTTTGACTTATTATGTTAAAATATCTTATTGAATCTACTTCGTCTCCCCAGAATTCAATTCTTATTCCTGTTTTTTCTGTAACAGAAATATCTACTATTCCACCTCTTACACTAAATTGACCTCTTCCATCAATTAAGTCATACCTTATATATCCTAAATCAATTAATTTTTGTTTTACATCTTCTAGTTTATATTCATCACCAATTTTGAATTTTAATACATTTTTATATAGTTCTTTTGGACTTATCATTTTTTGGATTGCTGCTTCTGCTGTTGTTACTACTATTCCTGTTCTCATCTCTTGAATTTTATTTAATGCTTCTATTCTTTCATATGGTAAGTCTTTGCTTTCAGCGACATAGTCATATGTTACTATTTCTTTTTTGGGCAAATATATTATTTTATCAGTGAAATAAGCTAAGTCTCCTACTATTTTTCTTGCTTGTATTTCATTATAAGTTATTATACAAATAGGTCTTTTTACAAATTCCTTTGTGGCCGCAATCATTTGTGCCATTCCAACGTCTGTTAAGCCCGATATAACTATCGGGCTTTTTTTATTTTCTATGTTTTTTATATATTCACAAAATTTAGGACTTTTTCCTAATTCTCCTAATATTGTATTCATTTCTTCCATTCCTTTGTTTTAAGATATTGATATTATACTACTTTTTAGTAATATTTTCAAGTTTTATCTTCCTTCTGAATCTATTGTAACAAATTCATTTTCTTTATTTCTAATATATTTTTTTCCTGTTTCTAAATCAATATATTCTTTTATTTTTTCAAATTTGATTTTAGGTTTGCCTTTCTTTTTTGTGATTTTCTTTCTTTGTAGATGTTCTGGATATTTCTGCCAATCTGATAAATATTCTAAATGTTTAATAAATTTATATCTATAATCTCCATTTCTTACATTACTTGATGCTTGCTTTATTAATTCTTTTTGATTTTGAGTTAATGGCATTAATATGTGAGTAGAAATAATTCTTCCATTTATATTAAAATCTGCTATTCCAGAATAAATTGGAACCATTGAATTTTCTTGATTTTTTATTGCAAATTCTTTAACTTTTTCTCTTTCTATATGTAGTCTTAATGGCATATTTAATCCATTTATATCTGCAACTAATAAAACAAATTTTGAACGTGGATTTTCATCTATTATTCCCCAATTTTCTGAAACATCCCCATTATATAAAAGATTCAATAATCCTGTTATTCCATTATCTTTTTGTAGATATAAATTTCTAATTGCATTTTCTGTTTTTAATCTCAAAACTATATCTTTGTCAAAATTATTCTCATGTACATTTAATCCACATATACCTGAAAAATATTTTTGGTACTCAGCTCCAAATTTAGCACTTATTTTGCTTAATGCATCTTCGATGCTTACTTCTCCACCTTCTAAATGAGTATCTCTATATTGATAATATATATTAGAAATCAGACTATCTAATAATGCTGTTTTTACATTTAGATTTTCCAATTGCTGTGGTAACAATTTATTAGTAGCATCTTTATTTTGCACAGTAGTTTTATCATCTAAGTCTAATTCATACATTATAAAATATGAATTATAAATTTTCTCAATTTCTTTTACTAATCTATTATCCCAAAATGCATATAATGCAGCTAATTGTGTTAAATTTAATTTTTGTAAATTTTCTTTTTTAAAAAGATTATCTATACCATTTATATCTTGTAATTTTTCTAGATTAATTCTTTTCAATTCATTTATTTGGTGCTTTTTATATTCTTCTAAAGTTCCAAACTCCTCTATTAATTGCCCTATTATCATTATTGCATTTACATATTGTTCTTTTAATTCTTTATCTGTTTCTTCTTGACCTATTATTTTTTTCAAATAATATTTAACTTTTTCAAACTCCGGAATTGGACCGATTAAATATATGGTTCTTTCTATCTTTTTTCTGCTTTCTCTATCAGTTTTTGTTTCAATAAGTTCTTTTTTTAAATCCATTATTTTTCCAGTATATCTTCTATCTAATTCATAAATAAGATTTGGATCTACACTTTCAACAATACCTCTAATATTTGTTATCACTTCTACCATAAGTTGTCTTATTGCCTTTTTATTATTTGAACTATATGGTATTCTTTCCTTGTTCTTTAATCTCTTTCCTGTTTTTCTTTCTTCTGCCACTAACTTTCTATATTCTATTTCTACTTGTTCCCAATTACTATTTAAATATTTTATTGCATTTCTTCTAGATATATTACTTTTAACATCTTCTATTTCAGCAGTTTTATGCAAAATATTATAAAGTTTATCTTGCATTTCTTTATTTGTTTTTTCTTTGTCTATTTCTGGATTTTTTTGATAAATTCTACTTAATTGTTCCTCTGCAGAACTTACCATCCTTGCAAAATCTTGCACATTTGATATTGGTGCTGTTTTAGCTCTTTTTATTGCTTGTACTATTAAATTATTAAATTCTCTATTCATTTAGCACCTCTCTTATATTTTTACAACTAATTTATTAAATTTAGAATTAATATAATTTTCTAATTTAGTCATAAATTCATTAGATTGAATCTCCTTTTTAGCTACCATATCTAAACCTTTTTCCCAACTTGCAGTAAGTTTCGGATTAAGCATATCTGGCATTGCATAATTTACAACATCATATATTACCTCTCCTTTTTTAGTTGGTGTAACTATTTGAGTTTTAGAATTTATATCTATGTATTTTATTCTCTCTAGTTTTTTTATAATTTCTCCACGAGTTGCACTTGTTCCTATTCCTGCACCTTTTATCTGTTCTCTTAGTTCCTCTTCTTCTATTACTTTTCCCGCATTCTCCATTGCTAAAATTATTGAACCTGAATTATATCTTGATGGTGGCGATGTTTCTGCATCTTTTATTTCATAATTTTTTGTTTCTATTTCTTGACCTTTTTTTATATTTTTAAATACTTCTAAATTATTTTCATCACTTACATCTGTTTTTGAAGATGAGTTTTCAACATCTTGTGCCTTTTCTGTGGATTGCTTATTTACATTTTTTGGTTTTAAGACTTCTAAATATCCTAAATTTGTACATACTTTTCCACTTGCCAAAAATATTTCTTTTTCTACTTCTACAGTTAAATTTACTTTACTATATTCTGCAGGAGGATAAAATATTGCTATAAATCTTTTTACTATAACATCATATACTTTCTTGTGCAATTCTGGTAATTTATCATAGTTTTCATATCCTTGTCCTGTTGGAATTATTGCATAGTGGTCTGTTATTTTGCTATCATTTACATATTTTGTTTTTACTAAATTAGTTGAATATTTTTCACTTATCATTTTATTTAATAGTCTTTGGGTTTCTTCATCTTTATATCCTTTTACCAATCCATTTAAATTTTTGGATATTTCTTTGGCTACTGCTGTAGAAATTACTCTAGCATCTGTTCTTGGATATGTTACTAATTTTTTTTCATATAAATTTTGAATAATTTCCAATGTTTCATCTGGCTTTATTTTAAATCTTTTAGTACATTCATTTTGAATTTCTGCCAAATTAAATAAAAGTGGTGCATTTTCTTTTTGTTTTGATTTTTTTAATTCTGTTATTATTGCTTTTTTTCCTGCCAAACCTTTTATAAATTCTTTAGCATCCTCTTCTTTTTTGAAGCCACTTTCATTATACAGTTTGGTACTTTCAAACATTTTAGAATTTTGGTTTACTTTCCATTCTGCTTTAAATGTTCCATCATCATTTCCAAATTCACCAATTATTTTATAATATTTTGTTTTAACAAAATTTCTAATTTCTCTTTCTCTAGAAACTACCATTCCCAGTACACATGTCATTACTCTCCCTATTGAAATAGATGCTTTTTCTTCATTTATTTCTTTTGCAACTTTTTTTCCATAAATAATAGATAATAGTCTTGAAAAATTGATTCCAATTAAATAATCTTCTTTTGCTCTTAAGTAGGCAGAATCTGCTAGACTATCATATTCTTTTTCGTCTTTTGCCTCTCTTATTCCTCTCTGTATCTCCTCTTCTGTCTGAGAATCTATCCATACTCTTTTTATTTGTGCCTTTGGATTTGGCTTTGCCATCATAAACACAAGTCTTTGTATGTATTCTCCTTCTCTTCCAGAGTCTCCTGCATTGTATATTTCTTCTACATCTTCTCTCTGTAATAGGCTTTGTACAATATTAAATTGATTTTGTACTGCTGGAATAATTTCATACTTCCATTCATGTGGTATAAATGGCAATGTGTCTAATCTCCAAAATTTCAATTTTTCATCATATACTTCTGGATAACTCATTGTTACTAAATGCCCTACACACCATGTTATAATCCATTCATCTGATTCTATATAACCATTTTTTCTATTTGCTGTAATTTTTAATACTTTTGCAAACTCCATTGCTACTGATGGCTTTTCTGTTATTATTAATTTTTTTGGCATTTAGTTAACTCCTTTCTCTATTGTTCTATGTATTCTTTTGATAATCTATATATTTCATTAAATCTTTTCATTGTTTCTGCATCATTAAATTTAAATCTTTGATATAATTTGTCTATATATTTATTATCTCTTATAATTTTTCTTGTTTCTGGGAAATTCAAATCATACACATAATTAAAGTGACTAACTAATATGTCAGCACTTGTCTTACGTTCTTTATAATTTATTCTTTTATCTTCTACAAATTCTCTATAAATTTCATCTGAAATTTTATCATCTGATAAATCTGCTTTTTCCCAAATAGCCTTTTTGTCTCCAGATATTAAAATTCTAAATATGTCTGTTTTATCTGCATCTCTTATTATTTTAGCATGTAATCTTTCTCTTTCTGTCAAATCTTCTTCTATATCTGCTCTATTGTGGTTAACAATTGCTAATTTGATAATTTTATCAAATTTATTATCTTTTATAAAATTCCTAATCAATCCATCTTCAAATAAGATTTTTGCACCATATTTACCATGATTTATACTATCTTTATCCACAAAAGTATGATATAGACGGACTTGTTCAAATCTGCCTATATCATGCAATAATCCTATTAATTCTGCTAACTCTACATCTTCTTGACTTAATCCTAAATTTTGAGCTATTCTTTTTGAATTTTCCGCTACTTTTTCTATATGAACTATTTTGATTTTTATTTTCTCATCTTCTGGATTATACTTTTTTACATATTCTTTAAATGCTTTCTTTGCTTCTATCATATCTATTATCATATTACTCACTTTCCTCTATCCTTTGTTCAATATATTTATTTGCTATACTTTTAATTTCTTCTAGCTCTTTTTCGCTTTCTAAATCTTTCATTTTATATCTGTTTAGCATTTTATTCACATAGTCCTCTTGTTTTAGAATTTCAAAACTTTTGAAAAAATTAATATCAAATATAAATCCAAGTACAGAAAGAACATCATCTATTGGAGTTTGTCTTACTTCTCTTTTCACTTGAGTTTTATTTTCTATTTGTTTGAAAACCTCTGGTGAAATTAGTGATCCTTCAACTAATTCTTCTTTTCCATTCCAGAGCATTGTAACTCCTTCATAAAATATATCAATCTTATCCGCATCTCTTATTATTTTTGCAAATAGTTCTTGTTCCTGTGTTAAACCATCCTCAATTTTATATTTATTGTGATTTTTTACAGCTATTTTTATTAATTCATCATATTTATCTGTATCTATATATTTGTGGAGATCTTTATTCAAAATCTCCACTCCCAAATCTCCATGGTCAACACTCTCTGCATCTTTAAATGTATGATATCTTGTATACTGTTCAAATCTTGCTATATCATGCAATAGGCCTATTAATGTCGCAATTTCTATTTTTTCTTTTGAAAGATTTAACCTTTTTGCAATTTTTTCGGACAATTCCATTACTCTTATAGAATGCAATTGTTTTCTAATAATATTTGAATCTCTTAAATCATAATTTTCTGTATATTTTATAAATTCTTTTTGAGCTTTTTCTAAATCCATCTTCATATTCTCCTCTTATGAATTTTTTAATATTTCACCAGTATTTTCTTTAGTGTTACTTTACAACTACATTATATATTTTATTTTTTACATATATTTCTTTTACTATACTTTTTCCATCAAGTTTATCTGAAATTGCTTCATGTACTTTTTCTTTTACTGATGCTTCTTCTTCATCTAAAGCTATCATAACTGTAGCTTTTAGTTTTCCATTTACTTGAATTGGAATTTCTATTTCATCATCAATTGTTTTAGCCTCATCATATGTTGGCCATTCATATGTTGCGATTTCTCCTTCAAATCCTACTAATTGATTTAGTTCTTCTGTCATATGTGGTGCAAATGGATTTAATAATGTTAAAAATGTTTTATATTCTGCTCTATTTATACGTTTTAATTTTGTAAATTCATTTACCATTGTCATAAATGTTGATACACATGTATTGAATTTCATTTCTTCAATATCTTTTGAAACTTTTTTAATTGCTTTGTTCATCATTTTTTCAGTTTCTTTTGAATATGTATCTCCATCTACTAACATATCTTTTAAGTTCCATACTCTGTCTAAAAATTTGAAACATCCTCTAATGCTGTCCATTGACCAACTTGCTGTTTGATCAAATGGTCCCATAAACATTTCATATACTCTGAATGTGTCTGCACCAAATTCTTTTATTATATCTTCTGGATTTATTACATTTCCTTTTGATTTTGACATCTTTTCTCCATTTGAACCTAATATCATTCCATGTGATGTACGTTTTGCATATGGTTCTTTTGTTGGAACTACACCAATGTCATATAAGAATTTATGCCAGAATCTTGAATATAATAAGTGAAGTGTTGTATGTTCCATTCCGCCATTGTACCAGTCAACTGGTGACCAATATTCTAGTGCTTCTTTTGATGCTAATGCCTTATCATTATGTGGATCCATATATCTTAAGAAATACCAAGATGATCCTGCCCATTGTGGCATTGTATCTGTTTCTCTTCTTGCTGGCTTACCACAGTGTGGACATGTTGTGTTTATCCATTCCTCATGTTTTGCAAGTGGTGATTCTCCATTTTCTCCAGGTAAGAAATCTTTAACATCTGGTAATCTTAATGGTAAGTCTTTTTCATCTACTGGCACCCATCCACAGTCTTCACAATATACCATTGGAATTGGTTCTCCCCAGTATCTTTGACGTGAAAATACCCAATCACGTAATTTATAATTTACTTTTTTGCTTCCTATTTTGTTTTCTTCTAGATATTCTATTACCTTCTTTTTAGCATCTGCAACAGATAATCCTGTTAAAAATCCTGAATTTACTAATACTCCAGTTTGTGTATCTGTAAAGGCTTCTTCTAATTTTTCTTTTGTTTCTCCATTTTCTGGTGCTACAACTTGAATTATTGGTAAATTAAATTTGCTTGCAAATTCAAAATCTCTTGTATCATGTGCAGGTACTGCCATGATTGCACCTGTTCCATATGATGATAATACATAATCTGCTACCCATATTGGAATTTCTTTATTTGTTAATGGATTTATTGCTTTTATTCCTTTGATTTCTACACCTGTTTTGTCTTTGTTCATTTCGCCACGTTCAAAGTCTGATTTTAATGCAGCTTTCCTTTGATATTCTTTTACTTCATCTAAATTTGTTATTTTATCTGCATATTCTTCTATTATTTTATGTTCTGGTGCTACTACCATATATGTTGCACCAAATAATGTATCTGGTCTTGTTGTATAAACTGTTAATGTTTCATCTGTTCCAGCAATTTTAAAATTTACTTCTGCACCTTCACTACGTCCAATCCAATTACGTTGTTGTGTTTTTATTTTTTCTAGATAATCTACATCATCCAAATCGTCTATTAATCTTTGTGCATATTCTGTAATTTTTAACATCCATTGTGATTTTTCTTTTTGTACAACTGGACTTCCACATCTTTCACATACACCATTTACAACTTCTTCATTTGCTAGACCTACTTTGCATCCTGTACAGAAGTTAATTGGCATTGTTGCTTTATATGCTAATCCATGTTTATATAATTGAATAAATATCCATTGTGTCCATTTGTAGTATTCTGGATCTGTTGTATCTATTACTCTTGACCAATCAAATGAAAATCCTAATGCTTTTAATTGCTCTGTAAAATGTGCTATATTTTTAGCTGTTGTTATTTTTGGATGCACATTTGTTTTTATTGCATAATTTTCTGCTGGTAATCCGAATGCATCAAATCCTATTGGGAATAATACATTATAACCTTGTAATCTTCTTTTTCTTGCTATTACATCTAATGCTGTATAACTACGTGGATGACCTACATGTAATCCTTGTCCTGATGGATATGGAAATTCTATTAATCCATACCATTTTTTTGTATTTTTATAGTCATTTTTTGCATAAAATGTTCCTTCTTTTTCCCATTTATCTTGCCACTTTTTTTCTACTTCTTTAAAATTATATGTCATTATTATTCCCTCTCTCTTTTTAATATTTTAATATAATGATTATACTCGCAAAACAGCTAAAAGTCAATGTTTTAAGCCTCTCTTTTCCAATAAAATAAATATTGTTGTGCAATTCCTGCTAAATTTCCAAATTTTTCTTGTGCTAACTTTTCTAACGCTTTTTTATTTACTTTTGTTTCATCTTCATTCTTTATGTACAATTCATTCATTACTCTTCTAACCCATACATCTATTGGAAAAACCTCAAATCTTTTTAATGTTGAAAACAATAAAATACAATCTGCAACTTTTGGTCCTACTCCTGATAAAGTTAATAATTGCTCTCTAACTTCCATGGTATTAGGATTATTTTGCATATCTTCTAAATCAACTTTTTTATCTAACACCATATGTACGGTTTCATATAAACGTATATCTCTAAAACCTGTTCCAAGTTTTCTGTAATCTTCTACTGTTACATCTTTTAATTCCTCAGGAGTTGGAAATGTGTAATATTTTTCTCCATTCCAATCAATTTCTCTTCCATATGTTTTTGATAATCTTTCTATTATTCCTTTTATTCTTGGAATGTTGTTATTTGCTGAAATTATATATGAGATAATCATTTCCCATAAATCTTGATTTAATATTCTTATTCCTTGTCCATATTCTATACTTATTTTCATATTATCATCTATTTGTGATAATTTTTCTTTTATTTCCTCATAATTTCTATTTAAATCAAAATAATCTTGAACAATTTCTTTTATATCTCCATTACAAATTCCTTTAAATATTACTGTATCTCCATCTTTTTGCACATTCATTACATTCTCTTTGAATATTCCTGTGTAACTTCCGTCTTCTTGTTTGTTCCATCTAAAACATTGCCCACAGTCAAATACATCTGCTAATTCAAATGATTTTATGTTTTCTATTTTGTATTCTTGTTCTTTCATTTTCGTCCACCTCATTCAAACTTTATTTTAAATCATTTTCAACTATTTTTCAACTAATTACAACAAAAAACTACCTGATCAGGTAGTTTTTAACATTTATTTTTCGCAAATTTTTGCAAATTTCTTTAGTTTTTCATATGCTAAATAGTTAATTGTTCCTGCTGGGAAATTTCCATCTTTATCTTTTCTTCCTGCTGGAACTCCTGTTAATACTTCTATTCCTTCTTCAATTGTTGATACTGCATAAATATGGAATTTCTTATTTTTTACTGCATCAACAACATCATCTGAAAGTTGAAGATTATTTATATTTTGAACTGGTATCATAACACCATGAGAACCATCTAATCCTCTCATTTTACAGATTTGGAAAAATCCTTCTATCTTTTCATTTACTCCACCAATTGGTTGTATTTGTCCTTTTTGATTTACAGAACCTGTAACTGCTATTGATTGTTTAATTGGTATTCCTGAAAGGCTTGAAAGTAATCCATATAATTCTGTACTTGATGCACTATCTCCATCTACTCCATTGTATAATTGTTCAAAACAAATACTTGCAGTTAAGCATAAAGGAATATCTTGGGCAAATAGTTCTCCTAAGTATCCAGAAAGTATATAAACGCCTTTAGTATGTGTTGAACCTGACATTTCAACTTCTCTTTCTATATTTACAACTCCTTGTTTCCCTGTATAAGTATTTACTGTAATTTTTGCTGGTTTTCCAAATGTATAATCACCTATTGTTAATACTGTTAATCCATTTAATTCTCCAACACATGAACCTGTTGTATTAATTAATAATGTATTTTCTTTTATCATTTCTATATATCTAGCATCATATTTTTTTATTCTTTCTACTCTTTCTGCTAATGCCTTATTTACTATATCTTCTGTTACAATTTTATTTTTTGATAATTTTGCCCATGTTCCTGCTTCTCCAACAACTTGTGCTATATCTGTAAACCTTGTTGATAGTTTATCATTATCTCCTGCTAATCTAGATGCATATTCTACTATTCTAGCCATTGCAGTTCTATCTAATGGTGGTAATTCTTCTTGTTCACAGAATGTATGAACAAATCTTGCTAATTTATTAACATTTTCTTCGTTTATAGGTGCTGTTTCTTCAAATTCTACTTTTATTTTGAATAATTTTCTAAAGTCACTATCAATTGATAATAATGTATGATATATATTTGAATTTCCTATCAATATTACTTTTAAATCTAATGGAATTGGCTCTGGTTTTAATGAAATCATTGCCATTGATGAACGTTGTTCCATTGTATTATCTATACTTAATTCTTTTATTCTTAGAACTCTTTTTAATTCTTCATAACACATTCCATTTGCTAACAAGTCTTTTGCTTGGAAAATTATATATCCTCCATTTGCTTTATGCATTAATCCTGGTTTCAACATTGTAAAATCTGTTTTTAATGAACCATAATAGTTTTCATATTCTAGTTTTCCAAACAAATTTTGAAAAGAATAATTTGAGTCCATTACAACTGGACATCCTTCTCTATCACTATTATCTATAAATAGATTTACTCTATAATTTAAACAAGGATCTTGCTTTCTTTGTGCTGGTCCTTGTTGCATTTGTTGAGGATTTGGTGCTTTATCTTCTTCTAAAAAGTATGAAACATTTTTTAATACATCTTGTTTTACATCATTTAAAAATTGAGTAATTTTTTTGTTTCTCTTATATTTTGATTTTATATAATTAATATGTGCATTTACTGTTAATAAGGCTACATTTGATTGCCATTCTGATACCTTTTTATCAGATTGTCTTTCAATTTGTTTTATCACACTAATTGCATCCATAATCTGTTGTTGAACTATAACAGATTTTTCTTCATATTGTTTTTTTATCTCTTCATCTAATTTATCAAACTCTTCTTCTTGTATAACTTTTCCTTCTACAACAGGCATCATATAAATACCGTTTTGAGCTGATTTTACTTGGAATCCGTGTTTTTGTGAATCTTCATTTAATTTTGTAAGCACTACTTCTCTTTTTTCTTCAAATTCTTTTTTTATAAGTGCTTTTTCTTTTTCAAAATCATCTGCATTAAAAGTTTTCTTTATATCTTTTTTTACTTCTTTTATAAACCCTTCCATGCTTTCTTTAAATTCTTTTCCTTGGCCTGCTGGTAAAGAAACAGCTATTGGCTCATTTGGATTTTGAAAATTATATATATAACACCAGTCATTTGGAACTTTCTTTTTACTAGAAATACTATCTAAATAATTTTTGGTATACATTGTTTTTCCAACTCCACTTGGTCCTTCAATATATAAGTTATATCCTTTTACATCTACACTAATTCCAAATTCTAGTGCTTTTATTCCTCTTTCTTGTCCTATACCATCATTTATTGGTTCTAGTTCTTTTGTTGTTTCGAATTTAAACATTTTCTGGTCACATACCATTTTTAAGTCTCTATAACTTAACTCATTTTTTTCTTTCACTTTTTTCTCCTCCGTACATTTTTATTTTGTCCTACTTTATCTCTTTTATTTTATATTAGTTGTTCTTTTTTGTAAAGTTTTTTTGTGTATTTTTTTGTTGAATTTTTTGGAAAATAATCAAAAGAAAAAGCTGTAATAAACAATAGTTTATTACAACTTTAAAATACTATTCAGCTTTATTTTCTGTAGTTTCTTCTGCTACTGGAGCTTCAGCAACTTCTTCAATAACTTCAGCTGGTGCTTCTGCTAAATCTTCTTTAATAGTAATTTCTCTATTTTCGATTCTAGTTCCAACCATTTCTTTAGTTTTAGAAGCTTTACCTGTTCTCTCTCTTAAGTAGTATAATTTAGCTCTTCTAGCTTTACCAACTCTAACTACTTCTACTTTTTCTACTAATGGTGAATGGATTAAAAATGTTTTTTCAACACCTACACCATAAGAAATCTTTCTTACTGTGAATGTTTCGTTAACTCCTCCACCTTGTTTTTTAATTACAATTCCTTCAAATACTTGGATTCTTTCTTTGTTTCCTTCTTTAATTTTAACATGTACTCTTACTGTATTACCAACTTTGATTTCTGGTATTTTATTTTTTAATTGTTCATGTTCTATTGATTTTATTATATCCATCGTATTTACCTCCTTCTTTTCCTATGCAAGCGGTGCCCTGAATTGAAAGTAAGCACATTGCACTATATTTTTATTTTTCTAAAAGGTCTGGTCTTTTTAATTTTGTATTTTCTAAAGACTTTTCCTCTCTCCATTTTTTTATGTTTTCATGATGACCTGATAATAATATTTCTGGCACCTTTACTCCCTCAAATGTCTCTGGTCTAGTATATTGTGGATATTCTAGCAATCCTTGTGAAAATGATTCTTCATTTGTTGAACTTTCACTAAGCACTCCTTCTACATATCTACTTACACTATCTATCAATACCATCGCTGGAAGTTCACCACCAGTTAACACATAGTCTCCGATTGATATTTCTTCATCAACTATTTTATCAATTACCCTCTGGTCAATTCCTTCATAATGTCCGCAAAGTAAAATTAAATGTTTTTCTTTGCTAAGTTCTTCAACTTTCTTTTGGTCTAACTTTTTCCCTTGTGGTGTTAAGTAAATTACTTTAGCATTTTCGTTTTGCACAGATTTATATGCATCATAAATTACATCTGCTCTCATAACCATACCAGCTCCACCACCATATGGAGTATCATCTACTTTTTTATGTTTGTCTTTTGAAAAGTCTCTAATATTTATTAAATTGATTTGTATTAGATTTTTTTCTTCTGCTCTTCCTAATATGCTTTGCTTTATTGCTTGAAACATTTCAGGAAAAAGTGTTAAAACATCAAATTTCATTTTTCCTCCATTAAATTAAACCTGGTAATAAATGAACTATAATTTTGTCATCTAATTTGACTTCTTTTATTACATCTTTTATTCCTGGTAATAAAACTTGTTTTCCTAATTCATTTTTTACTACATATATGTCATTACTTCCGGTATTATAGATATCATCAACTTTTCCAAGCAAAACACCTTCATCAGTATATACATCTAATCCAATTAAATCTGCAATAAAATATGTTCCTTCTTCTAGAGGAATTGCATCCTCTCTATCTATTTCTAGATAAGAATTTCTTAATTTTTCTGCATCTTCTGGATTTTCTATACCTTTTAGTTTTAGCAATACCATATTTTTATGATATCTTGCACCTTCTACTTGATAAAGTCTTTCTTCTTTTTTGGATTTAACATATACTTCTTTCAAATCATCAAATCTATTAATATCATCTGTAAAAGGTGTAACTTTTACTTCGCCTTTTATTCCAAATGTATTTACAATTTGACCGATTTCAAATCTTTTTTGCATGTTTGTACCATTCCTTTCATGGTATCTTGCATTGCATTCTATCCCATAAATTCAACTGTAACTTTTTTATCTTTTCTATTTGCTACAGCTCTCATTACTGTTCTGATAGATTGTGCAATTTTTCCTTGTCTTCCAATGATTTTTCCCATATCTTCTTCAGCAGCTTTTACTTCAAAAGTTATAGTTTTTTCATTTTCAACTTCTTTAATTTCAACAGCCTCTGGGTTGTCTACTAAATTTTTAATTATTGTTTCCAATATTTCTTTCATGTTTGCCTCCCACTAAGCATTTTTTACTAATGCTTTAACTGTATCAGTTGGTTGAGCACCATTTTTGATCCATTGTTCATATTTTTCTTTGTCTAAAACTATTGTTGATGGTTTTGTCATTGGATCATATGTTCCAATTTGTTCGATGATTTTCCCATCTCTTGGAGATTTTGAATCAGCTACTACTATGTGATAGAAAGGAGCTTTTTTCTTTCCTTCTCTTTGTAATCTTACTTTTACCATTATAATTCACCTCCTAATAATATTGCTATATATAAATTTAAAAATTTAATAACTTTGTTTATTGAATCTAAAATTTAAAGTTCTTTAAATCATTTGGATTCATGTTTTCAATATTTTTCATCATCTTTTTCATTCCACCTTTGTTTGACTTCATTTGTTTCATCATTTTTTGTGTCATTTCAAAAGATTTCATAAACTTATTTACATCTTGTACTGTTGTTCCACTACCTTTTGCAATACGCATTCTTCTGCTTCCATTTAATAATTTTGTGTTTCTTTTTTCTTGTGGTGTCATTGAGCAGATAATTGCTTCTACTTTATCAAATTCTTTGTCATCAATGTTTAAGTCTTTAATTTTATTCATTCCAGGTAACATTTTTAAGATTGATGATAATGAACCCATTTTTTTAACTTGTCTTATTTGAGCTAAGTAATCATCTAAGTCTAACTCGTCTTTGCGAAGTTGCTTTTCTAATTTTTCTGCATCTTCTTGAGATATTGCTTCTTCTGCTTTTTCTATTATAGATAGCACATCTCCCATTCCAAGTATTCTTGATGTCATTCTTTCCGGATCGAATACTTCTATATCACTTAGTTTTTCACCAGTTGCTGCGAATTTTATCGGTTTTCCAGTTACTTTCTTTACTGAAAGTGCTGCACCACCACGTGTATCACCATCTAATTTTGTTAATACTACTCCATCAATTCCAACCGCTTCGTTGAAGCTTTGTGCAATGTTTACTGCATCTTGACCTGTCATTGAATCTACTACTAATAAAATTTCATGTGGTCTTACACTTGTTTTTACATTTTTTAATTCTTGCATTAATTCATCATCTATGTGTAATCTACCTGCTGTATCTAATATTACTACATCATTTAATTTTGATATTGCTGTTTCTATTCCTTGTTTTGCAATTCTTACAACATCTTTTGTTGTTTCATTACTATATACAGGAATATTTAATTGTGCACCTACTATTTGCAATTGTTTTATTGCTGCTGGTCTGTACACATCACATGCAACTAACAATGGCTTTTTTCCTTGCTTTCTTAATAGATTTGCAAGCTTACCAGCTGTTGTTGTTTTTCCTGAACCTTGAAGACCTACTAGCATTATTACTGTTGGTGGATTTGATGTAAAATTGATTTTACTTTCTGTTCCTCCTAGTAATTCTACCATTTCGTCTTTTACTATTTTTATTACTTGTTGTCCAGGTGTTAATGATTTCATAACATCTTGGCCTAATGCCTTTTCTTGTATGCTACTTATAAATTCTTTTACAATCTTGTAATTTACATCTGCTTCAAGTAGGGCAAGTTTAACTTCTCTAAGCATTTCTTTTAAGTCTGATTCTGTTATTCTTGCTTTTCCTCTAATTTTTTTTGTTATTTCTTGTAGTCTTGATGATAATCCTTCAAATGCCATACTTTCCTCCTATCTTTTGTTTAGACTAAACAATTCAATTCTTTTTTTACTTCTTCTAATATATTTGTTACTTTTTTGTCTGATGAGTCTTTTTGAATTTTGTTCAAGTTTAACAATATATTTTGTATTTGCTTTTCTTGATTAATTGTCTTTTTCATAAACAATAGCTTTTCTTCGTATTCGAAAAGTTTTTTCTCTCCTTTCTTGATGATGTCCCTTACCGCTTGTCTTGTAATATTTTCATTTTCTGCAATTTCTGATAAAGATAAATCTTGATTATAGTAGTAGTCTATTACTTTATATTGCTTTTCAGTTAATAGATTTCCGTAGATTTGCCATAACATGCTTATTTCTACCTTTTTTTCCATTCTACTACCTTCTTTCTTACGTAGTTGCTTATTTCTTTTTATTTTAAAACAAAATAAAAAGGTGTAATGCTAATATACTTTACACCTTTTTTATGAATTTGTCAAGTCTTTTAAGGAATTTTTATGTAATTTATATAGATATTCCTAAGAAACTTAACACAAAATAACAAATATAATAAATTGCCATTACTTTAGCAAATGTTTTTATTGCTTGCTCATTTTCTTTTTCATTAAACATTTCTTTAACAACAAAGAACATTAATACTGTAGAAATAACTCCCAAAAATCCTTTTAATGGATTTATTATATAATACATTCCTGAGCTTATCATTGTTAATAAACTTAAAACTGCAGATATTATTAATGGAATTTTTACTAATGCTACTGCACTTATTGCTGTTGGCATTGTTGTTTTGCTTTCTTTGTCTTTATTTAACATATAAATAATTGCTGCTGGTACTAATACTTTGGCAACTGGGCCTAAAACATTTTTTATTAATGTTAATATATTAAATTTAATATATTTGTATACTATACAATCAAGAATATAGTCTACTAAAACAATTACTATCCATAATGCAACTATTAATAATGCTGTTTTAAATACTTTATATTCCTTATCTTGGATAACTTCTTTTATTGCTCCAATTGGATCTTTAAATAGTTTTCCTATTAATCCTTTTCCTTTTTTAGCTTCTTCTTTAAAGTTAATGTCTTTCATTTGTTCTTTTGCTTGTTTAAATGTCTCTTTTGCTTCATTTTTGATTCCTTCGTTTTTTGAAGTTTCTTCTGATTTAACTTCTTCTTGTTTTACTTCTTCATTATTTTCTTCCATAATTATCCCCTCCAACAAATTTATACTATTTTTGACTGCATTTGTCAATATTTATCACATTATTTCAGGATTATCTTTTATGATTTTTTCTACAATATTATCTTTCATTTCAAATGGAACAACATAGCCTTCTAATGTCTCTGCTTTTTCTTTTAGTAATTCATTTTCTTGATTTACATATATTTTAGATTTTCCTTTTCCATTTTTAGCTTCTTGCACTAAATTTAATACTGGAGAGTTCCCATCAAACGCAATTACAACTGCTTTTCTTCTCTCAAATATTTCATAATTGAAACTTTTATATATTCCCAATTCTTCTGTTTCTGGCGAAATGCATATACCTTTAACTTTTTCATCTAATAATCTGTCTTTTACTTTTTCTGTTACTAATTTAGGCACAATTGCATCTATTTCAACTTTTTTATCTAGTTCTTTAGATATGTCTATAACAGCTTTTTCATATCCTTGCATTTTATGACCTATTACAAAATATACCTTTTCTGTATCTATGTTTTGAATAAAATCTTTTAATACTTTTAATCCATCTTCTGATGGTATTGTCTCTCTTCCTTTTGTATTAAAACTTCCTCCCGCAATTATTACAGGAACTTTATCTACTGGCAATGTCTTTATTTTTTCTTTTAATTCTTTTTCTGTTTCAACACTATTTACAATTCTTAATTCATCATCTTCAGTAGTTTCTTTCGTATTTTTTTCTTCTTCCGCAAGTATTGCTTCTCTTATTGTTCTGCCTGCTAAAAACTTCTCAAAATCTTTTTGTTTTTCTTCAAAATATTTATCATTATAATTTATAATTTCATCTTCTACATTTCGCATTTTTTCGAAATCATTCTCTGTTAGTCCCAATAAATTTTGAAGTGCTAATTGCTCATCAAATGTATCTGAACCATACATTCCACATCCATCAGTTCCTTGTACGCATTTTACTCCATTTTCTAAGAATTTTTTAATTGGATGATTACTTAAATCGCTTAAGTTATTTAACCTTACATTTGATGTTAATTGAAATTCTATTACAACACCATTTTCTCTCATAAATTGCATTAATTCTATTCCTGATTTTGTATTTAAATTTTCAGAATATAGTCCATGTCCTATCCTGCATCTTGGCATCTTTTGACCATCTTCTAATGCGTTTTTTATGCACATAATTGATTTTCTAACATTATCTCTTAAGCTATCATTTTCTCCTGCATGTACTCTAATTGTAAATCCTTCATCTTGTTTTGCATATTTTACAATTTCATCAATAGCTGGTTGCAAGTCTGAAATATCATTTATTTCTTCTCCTATAAAGTCACTTCCAACAACATACGGACTTTTAGCAACTGCTTTTAATACATTTATACTTTCTTTTAAATATGTGCTACTAGTTTTTTGATCTTTTATTATTGTTAATGGTATTCTTCTTATTCCAACTAAAAATCTTATTTTTACACCTGTTTCTTTTTCAATAACAGGAAATATTTCATGTACTTCTTCTAGTAATTTTATTGCTGGTTCTCCTGTTTTGGCTAAGTCTGTGTCTGCTATTTCTACATATTTTATTCCTTGCTTTTGGTATTCTCTAGCAATCCATAATAGTTTATCTTGTCTTAATGTATTGTTTTTATATGGACTATTCGCACTTTTATCTTCTATCATTTTTAATAATATTGTTTTGATATCTTTTTCTGGAATTTTTGATATTTTATTTTCTTCTAACTTTATTTTTTCTTCTGATTCTGTTCCTTTTGCAAACACATATCTATAAATATAACTCTTTTCTAAATTAGTAAATACTGCTTGCCCGTCTTTCATAATTACTAAACTTGTTCTGATTTTTTCGATGTTATATTCTGCATTTTCTAGATTGTTTAATATAAAATCTGCAAAGTTTATAAATGTGTTATCATCAATTTTTCTAATTTTATATTTTCCTTGCAATGGTGAATTTTTAAATTGTTTTTCTATCTTTTCTCTTTGCTTATATATTTTTTCTTCTTGTTCTAAACTCATTTTTAAGTTTAATTTTTTTATATAATATAACGGATATCTTATTTGATGTACAATTCCAAGTGCAATTAAACAGTCTGGAAATAGATTTGCATTCATATGTGTATGTAAATCTGTTCTAAATTTTGATTTTTTTAATATATATGTTTTTACTATTGTTTTTTCTAGTGGTAATTTATAATTTTTTGTTTGTGACATTAGTGTTTTGGTTATTGCTGGAATTTTGGCTTTTATTTCTATCCTGTTTTCATATATATTTGCTATTTTTATTCCACCTAG
Source organism: uncultured Clostridium sp. (assembly GCA_900555615.1). GTDB lineage: Bacteria > Bacillota > Clostridia > TANB77 > CAG-508 > CAG-269. The sequence continues at coordinate 25,588 of USMB01000009.1, forward strand.
TCTAAATATATATACTTCTTCATTATCACTATTTATACTTGCCGGAATTTTTCCTGTTATGATTTTCATATCTTTTTCGTTTTTGATTGTTTCTAATTTACAGATTTTGGCTAGATTTGTTATTAAATTTCCTGTGTTGTGATTTGGAGTTTCTAATGTATATGTAATTTCATCTTCTTTTGATTTGCTTAATCTTACAATAATGTCTTTTTCTTTGTCTAAATAAAATTTGCTTATCATTGATTCTCTCCTTTTAAAAATATTAAGGTTTATTATAACATATATATTAATGTTTTGCAAATTAAAAAGACTAGGAGCACTAATCCTAGTCTTTTTCCGACTCTATGCCAATAGTTTTTAAGCTATTATTTTCTTAATTCTGCCCCACATTTTTTAGAAACAGTATCAATAATTTTATTCATTAAAGCATTAACTTCATCATCAGTTAAAGTCTTTTTATTATCAGAGAAAGTCAATGAATATGCCATAGATTTTTTATCTAGACCAATTCCAACCCCTGTGTAAACATCAAAAATTTCAATATCTGTAAGTAAGCTTCCACCACCATTTTTAATAGCTTTTTCAACTTCTTTAGATGTTAATGATTTATCTACTACAAATGCAATATCTTTTTTTACATTTGGGAATTTAGAAATTTCTTTATATTTCATTTTTCCAACTTTCTTTTGGAATAATTCATCTAAATTAATTTCTAGAACAAATACATTTTCTCTTGTTACATTTGGATGTACTTTTCCTATAATTCCTACATTTGTGCCATTTACATTGATATATGCACTTTGTCCTGGATGCATTTCTTTTGGCATTTCTTGTTTCATAAAGCTATATCTACCTGCATATCCAAGATAATCTAAAATTTCTTCTGCAACACCTTTTATTGTATAGAAATCTACATTCTTAGTATTGTTTAGTCCTGTTGAATATTTTCCTGTCATTAATGCACATAGTTTTGTATCTTCACCATATACATCACCTTTTTTATAAAATCCTTTTCCTATTTCAAATATTGAAATATCTTTTTGCTCTCTTGCTCTGTTATATTCGTAAATTTTATATAAAGATGGGATAACACTATATCTTAATGTGTTTCTATCTTCTGTTATTGGATCTAATAATTTTAGTGGTTCAAATTCATCTAATGTATATCCATTAACTTCTTTATCATTTATTAAGATATATGATAATGTTTCATTTAATCCTAAAGAAATCATTTTATTTCTAATTTCTCTTTCTGTTTTATCATAACTTCCTTTTCTCATTGGAACTACTGGAAGTTTTCCTTGGATATTGTCAACTCCATATATACGGCTTACTTCTTCTATTAAATCTTCTTTAATTGATATATCCATTCTTCTTGATGGAACTTTTACAGTTATTTTTTCCCCATTAACTGTGTATTCAAATCCTAGTTTTCTGAATACATTTAGTATTTCCTCATTTGGAATATTTGCTCCTAGCACATCATTTATATTCTTGAATGTGATGTCTATTTCTTTGTCTTTTTTACTTGTTGTATCATATGTAATTGTTCCTGTTACAACTTTTCCACCTGCATATTTTTCTAGTAAAGCACATGCTCTTTCTATTGCCATATATGTTCTATTTGGATCTAATCCTTTTTCAAATCTGTTGCTTGCTTCACTTCTTAATATTTTTTTAGATGTTAATCTAACTTTTACAGAATCAAATATTGCAGATTCTATAATTATATTTTTTGTATCTGGTTCAACTTCTGTTTCAAGTCCTCCCATTACTCCTGCAAGACCTACGCCATGTGTACTGTCTGCTATTACTATATCATCTGAACTTAATGTTCTTTCAATATTATCTAATGTTGTTAATTTTTCTCCTTCTTCTGCCATTCTTACAACTAGTTTGTTTCCTAGTCTATCTGCATCATAAAAGTGTAATGGTTGACCTAATTCTAACATTACATAGTTACTGATATCTACAACATTATTGATTGGTCTTATTCCTGATGCAATTAATCTATTCTTTATGAATGTAGGACTTTCTTTAATTTCTACATTTTCTACTTTTTTAACTAATAACATTTTACAATTTTCTGTTTTTACTTCTGTTTTAAAGTTTTTATTTATATCTTCGCCTTGCTCATTATGAGTTAAATCTACAGCTTTTACTTTTTTATCATATATAGCTCCTATTTCATAAGCCATTCCTAAAATACTTAGTAAATCTCCTCTGTTAGCTGTTAGTTCAAAATCAATTACACTGTCATCCATTCCCATATATTTTATTGGGTCTTCTCCTGGTACTGCATCTTCTCCAAGTTCAGCTATTCCTTCTGAATCTTCTGGTTTTAAAAATTTATGCTCTAATCCTAATTCTGCTATTGAGCATAACATACCATTTGATTCTTGCCCTCTTATCATGCCTTTTTTAATTATCTTTCCAGGAAGTTCTGCTCCATCTAATGCTACAATTACTTTTAATCCTGTTCTTGCATTTGGTGCACCACAAACTATATTTAAAACTTCATTTCCAATATTTACTTTACACAAATGTAAATGATCTGAATCTGGATGGTCTTTACAATCTACTATTTCTCCAATTACTAATTTTGTAGCATTTATTAATTTTTCTGCTGAATCATATTCATTTCCAACTCTTGTCATATCTTCAGCCAATTGTTTTACATCTACATCTATATCAACATAGTCTTTTACAAAATTTGTACTTAATTTCATTATTCCTCATCCTTTCTGTCGAATTGACTTAAAAATCTGATATCATTTGCATATAAATATCTCATGTCTGGAATTCCATATTTGAACATTGCTAAACGCTCTAATCCTGTTCCAAATGCAAATCCACTATATTGTTCTGGGTCATATCCGTTCATTTTTAATACATTTGGATGTACAATTCCTGAACCTAATACTTCTATCCAGCCAGTTTGTTTACACAAACTGCAACCTTTTCCACCACATTTAAAACATGATACATCTACTTCATAAGATGGCTCTGTAAATGGGAAATAACTTGGTCTAAAACGTAATTCACAATTCTTTCCTATTAATTTCTTTACAAAGATTTCAAGTGTTCCTTTTAAATCTGCAAGTGAAACATTTCTTTCTTTTTTATCTATTACTAATCCTTCTACTTGACCAAATTGATGTGAGTGTGTTGCATCGTCTTCTCTACGATATGTTTTTCCTGCACATATCATTCTAATTGGTGTTTTTTCTGTGTTTGCCATCATTGTTCTAGCTTGAACTGAAGATGTTTGTGTTCTTAACAAATATTCATTTGTTATATAGAAGCTATCTTGCATATCTCTTGCTGGATGTCCTTTTGGTAAATTTAATCTTTCAAAACAATATTCATCTGTTTCTAATTCTGGTCCTGTTACCACATCATATCCCATAGATACAAATAAATCTTCAATTTCTTCTATTACTCTATTTACAGGATGTTTACTTCCTCTTTTTATTTTTGTTCCTGGAAGTGTAATATCTATTGTTTCTTTTTCTATTTGCTCTGCTAACATTGCTTCCATTATGCTATCTTCTGCAATTGCAATTTTCTCTTCAATTGCTTTTCTTGCTTCATTTACTAATGCCCCCATCTTAGGTCTTTCTTCTGGCGATAAGTTTCCTAATCCTTTTAATAAATTAGATAACTCACTTTTCTTTCCTAAAACTTTTACTTTTAACTCTTGTAATTCTTGAGAATTATGTATTTTTTTAATTCTTTCTTCTGCTTGCTTTCTGATTTCTTCAATCTTTTCTTGCATTTTTCTTTTCCTCCTTTTTCTAATTTGGGGTCGGTCCTTTTTTTCGCAAAAAAATACCATTCATCCTACATATTAGGACGAATGGCTTTTCCGTGGTACCACCTAATTTTATTAATAGCTTATTTTTAAGCTTTATTAACCTCATTCTAGTTTTAACGGTTCAACCGCTTCTCTCTACTTGCTTTTGGCTTTAAAAAGAAGTCCTCAAAAGTGAAATTTCAATATATTGAGTATAATAGCTCTCAGCTTTGCTATCTCTCTGTGATACTTTGCAATATATCTACTTTGCTTTTTCATAGGATTTTATCTATGTTTTGTATTTTATCACAATTTTATGTAATTGTAAATAGCTTTTATATAGATACCTATTTTTTATTATTCTTTTATTTGAATATGCACATCATCTAATTGTTGTTTTGTAACAACTGATGGTGCTCTCATTAATAGATCTCTTGCTTTCTTATTTTTAGGAAATGCTATAACTTCTCTTATATTTGTAGAATCTGCTATAAGCATTACCATTCTATCTACACCTGGTGCAGCTCCTGCATGTGGTGGTGTACCATATTGAAAGGCATTATACAATGCTCCAAATCTATTTTTTACATCTTCTTCTGTATAACCTGCAATTTCAAATGCTTTAACCATTATTTCTGGATCATGATTTCTTACTGCTCCTGACATTGCTTCATATCCATTACATACTAAGTCAAATTGATATGCTAATACATCTAGTGGATCTTTTGATTCTAGTGCTTCTAGTCCACCTTGTGGCATTGAAAATGGATTGTGACAGAAGTCTATTGTTCCTTCATCTGATAATTCGTACATTGGAAAATCTACTATTAAACAGAATCTATATGCATTTTTCTCTAATAAATCTAATCTCTTTCCAAGTTCTATTCTTACAAGACCTGCTATTTTTTGTGCTTTATGGAATTCATCTGCTATAAAGAATATACTATCTCCAGCTTTTACTCCAAATTCATTTTCTAATTTAGCTTTTGCTTCATCTGTTATAAATTTAGCAATTCCACCTTGTACTGTTCCATCTTTTTCAAATTTTGTCCAAGCTAATCCTTTTGCTCCAACTTCTTCTGTTGTTGCAAACTCAGTCATTTTATCAAAGAATTTTCTTCCTTGTTCAGCACCATTTGGTACAACTATAGCTTTTACTGTTTTATCTTTAAATGCATTGAATTCTATATTTTCAAATACTTTTGTTACATCTTGAATAATTAATGGATTTCTTAAATCTGGTTTATCAATTCCGTATTTTTCCATTGCTTCTCTATATGGAATTCTAATGAATGGTCCTTCATCAACTTTCCAATTTGTGAATTTTTTAAATGTATATGGTATAACCTCTTCTACTACTCTGAATACATCTTCTTGTGTTGCAAAACTCATTTCAAAGTCTAATTGATAAAATTCTCCTGGTGCTCTATCTGCACGTGGGTCTTCATCTCTAAAACATGGTGCTATTTGAAAATATTTATCAAAACCACCTACCATCAATAATTGTTTAAATTGTTGTGGTGCTTGCGGTAATGCATAAAATTCCCCTGGATGTAATCTACTTGGTACTAAGAAATCTCTTGCTCCTTCTGGTGATGAATTTGCTAAAATTGGTGTTTGAATTTCTGCAAATCCTAATTCATCCATTTTATCTCTTAATGTTTTTAAAATTTTTGAACGTAGTAAAATTATATTGTGTAACTTTTCATTTCTTAAATCTAAAAATCTATATTCAAGTCTTAAGTCTTCTCTTACTTCTTGGTCTGTATTTATTTCAAATGGAAGTACATTTTTACATTTTCCTAAAATCTCCATTTTGTTTGCTACTACTTCTATTTCTCCTGTCGCCATTTTTGGATTTTTGTTACTTCTTTCCACAACTTTACCACATATGTGAATACAACTTTCTGTTGTAAAGTCTTTTGCTTGTTCTTGTGATTTTTCATCATTTACTACTATTTGTGTGATTCCAAATTGGTCTCTTAAATCTATGAATACCATTCCTCCTAAATTACGGATTTTTTGTATCCATCCTGATAGCTCAACTTCTTCTCCTACATTTTTTATATTTAATTCTCCTAAATTATGTGTTCTATACATGTATGTTCCTCCCTTTATGAGCTGTTTTTATTTATACTCACCTATTTTACTACAAAACAAATAAAATAGCAAGGTTTCTTGCTATTTTTCTATTATTATGTTTATTTAAAGTAAAGAAGCTTATATTTTTAGATTTTGAAGTGAATTGTGGGGACCGTTCAAAAATTCTAAAAAGTTTGAAAAACTTTTGTTAGAATTTTTAGAATGGGGATAACTTCAAAATATAAAAATATAAGCTTCTCTTAATTAATATTTATAAAAAATGTTAAGAACCAATTCTCAATATATCATTGTATGTTACAAATAGCGAAAGTGCAATTAAAATAGAAAAACCTATTAACTGAATTTTAGCCTCTGTTTCAACCTTCATTGGTTTACGTCTTATAATTTCTATAAGTAAAATCAATATTTTTCCACCATCTAGTGCTGGAATTGGTAGCAAATTAGTTACTCCTAAAGAAACTGATATAACTGCTAGCAAATAGATGTAATCAACAAACTTACTTGTTTGAACTACTACTTCTGAAATTCCAACAATTCCTACCATTTGTTCTGTTTTAACTCCACCTGTAAATAACACTTTTATGCTCTCAAATATACTTCCTATAAATGCACCTGTTCTCTGGCTTCCATAATATATTCTATTAAAAAATGTGTCTTTTGTTGGATCAGCAAATTGTAATCCAACTGTTGATACTAATACGAAATATACTATTATTCCAAATATAATATTTACCGCTGCTCCAGCAACCACAATCGCAATTCTCTTCCAAACACTCGCTTTCGAAAAAGAACCTTCTGAATCAGAAGCTTCTTCTTCTCCTTCCATACTACAAAATCCTCCAAGTGGTATCATTCGTATTGAATATTTTGTTTCTTTTCCTTGCTTTTGCCAAATGACTTTTCCAAATCCTATTGCAAATTCGTTTACTTTGACTTTGCAAAGTTTAGCCACTATACAGTGGCCTCCTTCATGAATTAATATTAAAAATCCTAATAAAAATATTATTTTCAATGCATTTATCAAAAAACTTATCAAATTTTATTTCCTCCTATTATAGCAAATTAAAAACTAAATATGCAAATGGAGCTAAAAACATTAGGCTATCAATTCTATCTAGCATTCCTCCATGTCCAGGAATTAAATTACTATAATCTTTTATATCAGCATATCTTTTGATGCTTGATGCAGCAAAATCTCCAACTTGACCTACAACACTCAATATTGCTGTTGCAATAATTACTAAAACATATGAATAACTCAAATTTAAAATTGAATTAATTGCAAATGTATATATTAAAGCAATTACAACTGCTCCAATAGTTCCAGCAATACATCCTTCAATTGACTTTTTAGGGCTTACTTGACTAAATTTATGTTTTCCAAATCTTTTTCCAATAAGATATGCAAAAATATCTGTTCCCCATGCTGCTATTATTGCATACCATATTAACACTCTACCGTTTTCTAATCCTCTAGATAAAGCTAAAAATATAATGCATCCTATAATATAAGCAATTCCAAAGAAAGTATATGCTATATCTTTAAAATTTATTTTCATATTTGTAATTATTACATGTAAAAACAATATTAGCATAATTGCAGGAATTGTTATCAGCAATATGCTTTGCATTATTTTGGATGGAACATTCTCTGGAATTATATGTACTAATGCAATTGCTAAACATGATAAATACCCTATCCAACGTACAGGTTTTGATTCTTTTGAAACAGCATTAAAATATTCTTGCATTCCCAACATTGCTACAAGTGCTAAAAATATATCAACTATATATTTATTTCCTAAGATTAATACTATTACTACTAATGGAAATCCTAGTAATGCTGATGTTACTCTTTTTATATCCATGCTTTATACCTCTTCTTCTGCTAATTTTTTAATTTGCGCCAAATTTTCTAGTTCTTTTTTGATATTCTATAATTGCTTCATCTAAATCTTGCTCTGTAAAATCTGGCCAGTTTTTATTAACAAATAATAATTCTGAATATACAGCTTGCCATGGCAAGAAATTGCTTAATCTTAACTCTCCACTTGTTCTAATAACCAAATCTGGATCTGGTTGACCAGCAGTATATAAATTATCTGAAATCATTTTTTCGTTTATATCTTCAGAATTTATTTTATTTGCTTTTACTTGATTTGCTATATTTTTTACTGCTTTTACAATTTCATCTCTTCCACCATAATTTAATGCTATATTAAATGTTACTCCAGTATTATTTTTTGTTCTTTCCATACAATTTATAATACTTTTTTGCATTCCCTGTGAAAGGGCTGTGATGTCTCCAAGAATTTTTACTTTTATATTTTCTGAATCAGCCCTTTTACTATAATCATCTAAGTAACTTTGCAATAGCATCATTAATGCTCTTACTTCTTCTTCTGTTCTTTTCCAGTTTTCTGTTGAAAATGCATAAACAGTTATATATTCTAATCCAATTTTATTTGCATATCTTACTATTTTTTCTAGTGTTTTTGCTCCTGCTTTATGTCCAAAACTTGCTGGCTTTCCTTGTGCTCTTGCCCACCTTCTATTTCCATCCATTATGATAGCAATATGTTTTGGCATATTTTCTTTATTAAATTCCATTGTTTTCTCCTTGCTATACACTCATTATTTCTGTTTCTTTATCTGCTAAAATCTTATCAATTTCTTCAATGTTTTTATCTGTTATTTTTTGAATTTCTGTTTCAGCTACTTTTAATTCATCTTCTGTTATTTCACTATCTTTTTGTTTAGCTTTTGCTTCATCAATTCCGTCTCTTCTAATTGCTCTTATAGAAACTTTTGCTTCTTCAGCAATTTTTCTTACTTCTTTTACTAATTCTTTTCTTCTCTCTTCATTTAATTCAGGAAAAGCTAGTCTTATTACTTTTCCATCATTATTTGGATTAATTCCGATATCTGATGCTAAAATTGCTTTTTCAATATCTTTTAATACACTCATATCCCATGGTTGAATTACTATCAACCTAGCTTCTGGCACTGAAATTCCTGCCATTTGATTGATTGGAGTTGGTACTCCATAATAATCTACTTTTACTTTATTTAATATTGCTGGATTTGCTCTTCCAGCTCTTATTTCTGATAATTTTTCTTGGAATGCTCCAATTGATTTTTCCATTCTTTGTTTTAAATTTGTATAATCCATAATCTTTCTCTCCTTTTTCTTATGATACTATTGTACCTATTTTTTCGCCTTTTACAGCTCTTACTATATTTTCTGGATCTGCTATTCCAAACACTAATAATGGAATATTATTATCTCTGCACATTGCTGTTGCTGTTGAATCCATAACTTTTAAGTCTTTATTTAATACATCTAAATATGATATTTCTTCAAATCTGATTGCATCTTTTTGTATTTTTGGATCTGCTGAATATACTGCATCTATTGCTTTTCCTAATAGTATAATATCTGCTTTTATTTCAGTTGCTCTTAATACTGCTGCTGTATCTGTTGTAAAATATGGATGTCCTGTACCACATGCAAATATTACAACTCTTCCTCTTTTTAGATGCTTTTCAGCTTTTCTTTGGATAAATGGTTCTGCTATTTCTCTCATTTCTATTGCTGTTTGTACCCTTGAATGTATTCCTCTTGCTTCTAATGCATCTTGTAATGCTAATCCATTCATTGCTGTTGCAAGCATTCCCATGTAGTCTGCTGTTGTTCTTTCCATTTGAAGACCTTGTCTTCCTCTCCAGAAGTTTCCGCCACCAACTACTATTGCAACTTGAACTCCCATTTCTACTACTTCTTTAATTTTGTCGCATATTTTTCCTACAACTTCAGGATTTACTCCTGTTTTTTGATCTCCTGCTAAAGCTTCTCCGCTTAATTTTAAAAGTACTCTTTTATACTTTGCTTCTGCCATTTTGTTATCAATCCTTTCTTTTAGAGCATTGCTCTTCATATCGTTGTTATTCTATCATACTTTTCTAAAAATTAGTAGTATTTTATTAAAATTTTCTTAATTTGTAAAAAATAAGGCGACTACTCATTCTGTAGTCGCTTTATTCTATATTTCTAAAATTTTCTTTGCTCTATCAACATCTTCTTGATTTCCATCTCTTACACCTTCTAAAGGATATTTTAATCCAAATTTTTCCCATTTGTATTTTCCAATACTGTGATATGGTAAAATTTGAACTTTTTCTACTGTTTTCAATGTTGAAAGAAAATCTTTTAATCTTAATAAATCTTGTTCATCATCTGTGTATCCTGGAACTAAAACTTGTCTTATCCACATTTTAATATTATTGTCACTTAAATATCTTGCAAATTCTAATTCTTTTTTATTAGAAACTCCTACAATATCTTTGCATTTTTCATCATCAATATGTTTGATGTCTAGCAATACTAAATCTGTGTATTTTAAGACTTCTTTTATTCCATCTGTTAGTGCTACCATTCCAGAAGTATCTATACAGGTTGATATTCCTTCTTCTTTTAATTTTTTAAATAATTCTAATACAAAATTGTATTGCAATAAAGGTTCTCCACCTGTTACTGTTACTCCTCCGCCTGATGGTATTATATAATTTTTGTATCTATTTATTTTTTCTACAATTTCATCTACTGACTTATACTCCCCGCCATTCATGTCCCATGTATCTCTGTTATGACAATATTTACATTGTAGATGACATCCTTGTAAAAACAATACAAATCTTATTCCTGGTCCATCAACTGTTCCAAAGCTTTCTATTGAATGTACTTTGGCATAATATCTCAAATCTTTTTCCATTATATCCTCTCATGAATTGTTCTATTAATAACATCTAGTTGTTGTTCTCTTGTTAATTTTGTAAAGTGTACTGCATATCCTGAAACTCTGATTGTAAGTTGTGGATATTTTTCTGGATGTTCCATTGCATCTTCTAGTAATGCTCTATCAAATACGTTTACATTAATATGATGTCCTGTTTCTGCAAAGTATCCATCTAGCATACTTACTAAATTGCTTACTTTTGTTTCTTCATCTTGACCTAATGTTGATGGTGTAATAGCAAATGTAAATGAAATTCCATCTTCTGAATCTTCAAATGGTAATTTTGCAATTGAGTTCATTACTGCTAATGCTCCATTTACATCTCTACCATGTAATGGGTTTGCTCCTGGTCCAAATGGTGCTCCTGCACGTCTTCCATCTGGTGTATTTCCTGTTGCTTTTCCATATACAACATTTGATGTGATTGTTAAGATTGATAATGTGTGTTTTGAATCTCTATATGTTGGATGTTTCTTTAATTTATTTAAGAATCTTCTAACAACTTCAACTGCAATGTTATCAACTCTATCATCATCATTACCAAATTGAGGATATTCTCCTTCTATTTGATAATCTACTGCTAATCCAGTTTCATCTCTAATTACTTTTACTTTTGCATATTTGATTGCTGAAAGTGAATCTGCAACTACTGATAAACCCGCAACTCCACATGCCATTGTTCTGATTATATCTTTATCATGTAAAGCCATTTCTATTGCTTCATATGAATATTTATCATGCATATAGTGTATTGCATTTAATGCTTTTATATATATTTTTGCAACATAATCCATCATTTGGTCAAATTTTTCTATTACTTCATCATAGTCTAAGTATTCTGATGTGATTGGTGCAAATTTTGGTGTTACTTGTTTTCCTGTTTTTTCATCTCTACCACCATTTATTGCGTATAATAATGTTTTGGCTAAGTTTGCTCTTGCTCCGAAGAATTGCATTTGTTTTCCTATTTTCATAGGTGATACACAACATGCTATTCCATAGTCATCTCCAAGTGTTGCTCTCATTACATCATCATTTTCATATTGAATTGAAGATGTTTTGATTGATAAGTTTGCCGTATAACGTTTAAATCCTTCTGGTAATCTTGTTGACCATAGAACTGTTAAGTTTGGTTCTGGTGCTGGACCTAAGTTTTCTAATGTGTGTAATACTCTGTATGAATTTTTTGTAACTAATGTTCTACCATCTATTCCCATTCCCCCAATGCTTTCTGTTACCCATACTGGGTCTCCGCTGAATAATTCATTATATTCTGGTGTTCTTAAAAATCTTACTAATCTTAGTTTCATTACAAAATGATCCATTAATTCTTGTGCTTGTTCTTCTGTTAATGTTCCATTTTTCATATCTCTTTCTATATATATATCTAAAAAGGTTGATGTTCTACCAATACTCATTGCAGCACCATTTTGGTCTTTTACTGATCCTAAGTATCCAAAATATAACCATTGAATTGCTTCTTTAGCATTTCCGGCTGGTCTTGATATATCAAATCCATATTTAGATGCCATTGCTTTTAATTCATTTAATGCTTTTATTTGCTCTGCAATTTCTTCTCTTTCTCTAATTACTTTTTCTGAGAAATCATCTACATCCAATATTTCTAATTCTTCTTTTTTCTCTGCGATTAATGCATCTACACCATATAGTGCAACTCTTCTGTAATCACCTATAATTCTTCCTCTTCCATATCCATCTGGAAGTCCTGTTATTAAATGTGAGCTTCTTGCTGCTCTTATATCTGGAGTATATACATCAAATACACCATCATTATGTGTTTTTCTTACTGTATGGAAAATTCTATCTGTTTCTGGGTCAACTTCTCTATCATATGCTTCACATGATTTTTCTACAATTCTGATTCCTCCAAATGGCATAATTGCTCTTTTTAAAGGTGCATCTGTTTGTAAACCTACAATTTCTTCTAAATCTTTATCTATATATCCTGCATCATGTGCTGATACTGTTGATACTGTTTTTGCATCAATATCTAAAACTCCACCTTTTGCATCATGTTCTTTTTTGTATAATTCTAAAACCTCATTCCATAATTTTTTAGTTTTTTCTGTTGTTCCTGCTAAAAAGCTTGAATCTCCGACATAAGGTGTGTAATTTTTTTGTATAAAGTCTCTTACATTAATTTGTCTTTTCCATTCACCTTTTTCAAACCCTTTCCATTGTTCAAAATCCATCATATTTATTCACATTCCTTTCTCTTGTATATTATTAACACTTTAGTTATTTTTATTATGCTTTTCTATTTGCAATTATATTAATAATATTATTAATTGTCAACAATTTTATGAATATCATTTTTAAGACTATGAAATTTTTTTTGCTATTATTTTAGAGCTTTTCATATAATATTTATTTTATAAAAAAAATATCCTGTTATAATGGTTAAGTCCTAGACAATGTTCAGTTGTATGTAACTACTTTTTATCGCATCTAAAGGAGGAACGTAAAATGAAAGGCTTTGATTACAACAGATTCTTTGTGGCCGCTGAAAACGGTGAGAATGCTCTTCTCACTCATATGCTTTCTGAAGGCTATAATGTCCACGCTAATAATGATTTGGCACTTCGGTGTGCTTCTGAAAATGGAAAAATTGAAACTGTTAAATTATTATTAAAAAAAGGAGCATTTATTAATGCTCTTGACTCTGCTTCACTTCGGTGGGCTGCCTATTATGGAGAAACTGAAGTTGTAGATTTCCTTATTAAAAGTGGTGCAGATCTTCATGCATGTGCTGATTCGGCTCTTTGCAATGCAATTGTTTGCAATCATTATGAAACCGTTCAATGCATCTTATCTCATAGTAATACCACTTATTCTTCTGACAGCTACCCTGTAAGGTTAGCTAAAAAGAAATCTCACATCAATATCATTCAGCTTTTCACGTTGGAAACTGCATAAGTAGTTGAGACCCAGTTCACAATGAGCTGGGTTCATATTTTTATTAATATGTCGAATTCTGTCGACAAGTTGTTCGATATTTTTTTACGAAATACTTGAAAACTTTTTAATCTTATGTTAATATGTTTACATACTAAATTTTTAGTTCGATTATAGAATTTTTAATCTATATTTTTATGTTATTTTATAATTTTTTCAAAGAATTACAAATCACCATTTAACACAACATATATTTATTTGCGCGCGATAAATATTTATTAAATACGCTAAAAATTTAGATATATCATGCAAAGAAAGGATTTTTTATGAAAGTGAAAAAAATAATTAGTATTTTATTAATTGTACTAATTCTTTTAAATATGTTTCAAACAACAGTTAAAGCTGTTAATATAGATGAAGCATATATAGAAGATTTAGGTCAATGTGAAAGACATTTACAATATTGGAAAGAAAGTGACAATATATGGAGTTATATTATCACAACAATGGTAGGATATAGAATTAATGGAACACTGCATTATGCATATTGTATGCAAAGAGAAAGACCCGGTGTTGGAAGTCATGAAAACTATTCTGTAAAAATATCAGAAATGCTAAATAATGAGGTTATATGGAGAGCCATAATTAATGGATTTCCTTACAAAAGTCCTGCTGAATTAGGTGTAGAAAATGAAGAAGATGCTTTTGTAACAACAAAACAAGCAATTTATTGTGTTATCTATGATTGGGATGCTTCCGCTCGCTATCGTGGTGTAGATGAAAGAGGTTGGAAAATTACTAATGCTATAATAAATATTGTACAAGAAGCAAGAACAGGAACCTCGAAACCAAATGATTCCAATGTTTTAAAAATCAACAAAGTTGGAGAATTATCTAAAGTCTCTAATAACTTTTATTCTCAAGAATTCTCTGTAAATAGCACTGTAGAAATGAGTAATTACACTATTGAAAAACTCGAAAATTTACCTCAAGGAAGCTTTTCTGCAGATTCAAATAATAATCCCAAATCAACATTTTCAGCTAATGAACACTTTAAAATACTTATCCCTACTCAAAATATTTTAGAAAATTTTACAGGGAAAATTAAAATAAATAGCACTGTAAAAACTTATCCAGTTTTCTACGGTTCAAGTTATGATAGTAATTTACAAGATTATGCTCTTACTTATGATTCATTTAATACTATTGGAGAAGAAATATCATTTGATGTAAATGCTCATAAATCTGGTATTAAACTATTAAAAAAAGATTCAGAAACCTCTTTACCTATCTCTAATGTAGAATTTAATTTTAAATATTCTGATGGAACAAATATCGGAAATTATAAAACAGATAAAAATGGTATTATTAATATCTCAAATCTATTACCAGGAAAAGTTATTGTAACAGAAATTAAAACTCAGTCTCAATATGTACTAGATTCTAGCAAAAAAGAATTAACTTTAAAGTACAATGAAAATGCTGAACTTGAAATCACAAATGAAAAAATCAAAGGAAAAATAAAAATTATAAAAACTAGTGAAGATGATAATTTAATTACAGGTGATAAAGCAGGTACTCCTTTAAAAAATGTAGAATTCAAAATCTATGATTCAAATGGTAAATTAGTAGATACAATCTCAACTGATTCAAAAGGAATTGCAATTACAAAAGCTTTACCCAAAGGTTCTTATTCTATAAAAGAAACTAAAACACAAACTTCTTACGTTTTAAATTCATCTAAATTCACAGCAGAAATTTCAAATAATGGACAAATTGTAGAAGTTCAAATAAAAAATAAATCTCAAACTCCCCCACCTCCTGTCGAGGAACCAAAAGTTGAAAAGCAAAAAATAGAAGAACCTCCAAAATTACCTGTAACAGGTTATTAAAATAAGTCTTGATTTTTTTCAAAATTGAATATATAATTTGAAAAGTTCAAATTGAAAGGATGAAATCATGGATAAAATTATTAATAAGATTGCAGAAGAATTAAATGTAAAAAACACTCAAGTAGAAAACGCAGTGAAATTGATTGATGAAGGAAATACAATTCCATTTATCGCTCGTTATAGAAAAGAAGCTACTGGTGGACTAAGTGATGAAATTTTAAGAGACTTAGGCGAAAGATTAACTTACTTAAGAAATTTAGAAACACGTAAAGAAGAAATTATAAAATCAATAGATGAACAAGGAAAACTAACAGATGAATTAACTATAGCAATAGCATCTGCAGAAACTCTTGCAGAAGTTGAAGATTTATACAGACCATTTAAGCAAAAGAAAAAAACAAGAGCAACTGTTGCAAAAGCCAAAGGATTAGAGCCTTTAGCTGATATAATAATTGCACAAGAAGAAAAAGAAGATATTAATGAAATTGCAAAACAATATATTAACATAGATAGTCTATCTGAAGAAGATAAGAAAAATAAAGATAAAGTTGTAGCATCTGCAGAAGATGCAATTCAAGGAGCTTTGGATATAATTGCAGAAAATATTTCTGATAATGCTAAATATAGAAAATATATCAAAAAAATCTGTTACCGTGAAGGAACAATCGTAACAAAGGCTTCAAAGCCTGACGAAAAGTCTAATTATGAAATGTATTATGATTTTACAGAATTAGTACACAAACTTCCAAGTCATAGAATTTTAGCAATTAACAGAGGCGAAGATGAAGAATTTTTAAAAGTTTCTATTGAGAAACCTGTTGAAAAAATTCTATATTATATTCAAAGAGATATAATAAAAGGTAAAACACAATTTACTGAAATGCTTACAAATACAATTGAAGATGCATTCACAAGATTAATTGAACCTTCTGTTGACAGAGAAATTCGTTCAGATTTAACTGAAAAAGCTGAAGAAAAAGCTATAAAAGTATTTGGACAAAATGCAAAACAATTATTACTAGGTGCTCCTATAAAAGGAAAAACTGTAATGGGATTTGACCCAGCTTATAGAACTGGTTGTAAAATTGCTGTAATTGATGAAACTGGAAAAGTTTTAGATATTGCAACAGTATACCCTACAGCACCACAAAATGATGTTGAAGGAGCAAAGAAAACTTTATTAGATTTAATAAACAAAGATCATGTAGATATGATTGCAATTGGAAATGGTACAGCATCTCGTGAATCTGAAATGTTTGTTTCTGACATGATAAAAGAGGTTAAATATGATATTTGTTATGTAATTGTTAGTGAAGCTGGTGCCTCTGTATATTCTGCTTCAAAACTTGCAACAGAAGAATACCCAGATATAAATGTATCTATAAGAGGTGCAATATCAATTGCACGTAGATTACAAGACCCACTTGCAGAATTAGTAAAAATCGACCCTAAAGCTATTGGTGTTGGTCAATATCAACACGATGTTAATCAAAAGAAATTATCAGAAAGCTTAACAGGTGTTGTTGAAGACAGTGTAAACAAAGTTGGTGTTGATGTAAATACTGCTACTCCTTCCCTACTTTCTTATGTTTCTGGTATTAACAATACAATTGCTAAAAATATTGTAAAATATAGAGACGAAAATGGTAAATTAAAAGAAAGAAAAGAATTGTTGAAAGTTCCAAAGCTTGGAAAAGTAGCTTATGAGCAATGTGCTGGATTTATTAGAATTCCTGATGGAAAAAATCCATTAGAAAATACAGCAGTTCACCCAGAAAGCTATGAGCAAACAGAAAAATTATTAGAATTATTGGGCTTTAAAGTTGCAGATTTAAAAAATAAAGATAATTTAAATTCTTTAAGAGAAAAATTAAAATCTGTTAATGTCGAAGAAACTGCTAAAAAACTTGAAATCGGTGAAATGACTTTAGCAGATATAATATCAGAATTATCAAAACCAGGTCGTGATCCAAGAGAAGACATGCCAAAACCTGTTCTTCGTAGTGATGTTCTAAAATTTGAAGATTTAACAGAAGGAATGGTTCTTACAGGTACTGTTCGTAATGTTATAGATTTTGGTGCATTTGTCGATATTGGTGTAAAATATGATGGACTTGTTCATATTTCTGAAATGAGCGATTCTTATGTAAAATCTCCATCTGAAGTAGTTTCTGTTGGTGATATTGTAAAAGTTAAAGTTATAAAGATTGACCAAGAACGTAAAAAAGTTGGACTTTCTATGAAAATATAGCAAAAACTGGATTTTAGGTATAACCTAAATCCAGTCTTTTTTTATAGTATTCATATTGTAATCTTTATTGGCTTTTACTGCTCTGTTTTGTCCAAAATATTTGTAAAATATCCTGGTTCTTCTTCTGTATCTATTCTTGCATATGTTGCATTTGTATAATTTGAATTGTATGTTGTTCCATTTCCTCCTACTATACTAGTACAATCACTAAACATACCTCCATCATTTGATACCGCTGCTGTTGTCCAACCAGTGCTTGTAGTTGCATCATATTGTTTTACATAAATGTTTTTTAATTTATGACATTGATAAAACATACCTTGCATAATGGTTACTTTGCTTGTATCAAAACTACTTAAATCTAATTCAGTTAATCTACTACAGTATGCAAAAATATCATACATATCGGTTACTTTACTTGTATTAAAACCACTTAAATCTAATTTTGTCAATCCACTACATCTAGCAAACATACTATTCATTGTCGTTACTTTGCTTGTATTAAAACTACTTACATCTAATTGGGTTAATCCACTGCAGTTATAAAACATACCTTGCATATTTGTTACTTGGCTTGTATTAAAGTTACTTACATCTAATGTTGTTAATCCACTACATCTAGAAAACATAGCATACATATTTTTTACTTTGCTTGTATTAAAACTACTTAAATCTAATGTTGTCAATCCACTACATCCAGAAAACATAGACTGCATATCCGTTACTTGGCTTGTATCAAAGTTGCTTACATCTAATGCTGTTAATCCACTACATCCAGAAAACATCTCCGTCATACTCGTTACTTTGCTTGTATCAAAGTTGCTTACATCTAATGTTGTTAATCCACTACATACATTGAACATAGAGTTCATAGTCGTCACTTGGCTTGTATCAAAGTTACTTAAATCTAATGTTGTTAATCCACTACACTTATAGAACATCTGATACATATTTGTAACTTTGCTTGTATCAAAGTTGCTTACATTTAATTCAGCTAATCCACTACAATTATAAAACATACCTTGCATATCCGTTACTTGGCTTGTATCAAAGTTGCTTACATCTAATGAAGTTAATCCACTACAGCTACCAAACATACCTTGCATATTTGTTACTTGGCTTGTATTAAAACCACTTACATCTAATGTTGTCAATCCTCTACAGCCATAAAACAAAGATTGCATATTAGTTACTTGACTTGTATCAAATTTGCTTACATCTAATGAAGTTAATCCACTACAGTTACCAAACATACCTTGCATATTTGTTACTTGGCTTGTATCAAAACTGCTTACATCTATTCCAGTTAATCCTCTACACTGATTAAACATATAAGACATAGTAGTCACTTGGCTTGTATCAAAACTACTTACATCTAATGTTGTTAATCCACTACATCCAGAAAACATACTATACATTGTCGTTACTTGGCTTGTATCAAATTTGCTTACATCTAATGTTGTTAATCCACTACAT